>NZ_JAJNSA010000036.1:0-24143 GCF_027497875.1 Streptococcus sp. SM3
TTATATTTGGAACTTGCTTTGGATTATCGTCAAAACATACCTATTTTTCATTCTTTTATTGATTCCAATCTTGGCAAGTCAGGCACTAATGGATGGTTTGACCCATAAGGAATCTCTTGTACTGGGAATTATCAACTTTGTCTTGATTAAGAATTTCCACTATATGGCCTTGACTTACTTTCTTATTAAATTTGTTTCCTTCTTAACAGGAGAAGAATTAGAAATCACACCGAGGAGAAAGAAAGACCACTGGATGAGATGGGGAGTGATGGGCTGTGCTGGTATCTTTTTCGCTCTCGAGGGTTATGTTTATTTAGAAGCTCCAGTTGCTAATAAACCTTTGATTATCTCTCACAGGGGAGTATCTAATAAGAATGGTGTGCAAAATACAGTCCAATCTCTAGAAAAGACAGCCCAACTAAGTCCAGACTTTGTTGAGACAGATGTTCAGGAAACGAAAGATGGCCAGTTTGTCATGATGCATGATGCCAATATCAAGAATCTGACAGGAGTTAATGCCAATCCTCAAGATCTCACTTTGGAAGAATTAACTAAACTCGATATTTCAGAAAATGGTTATCATAGCAAAGTGTCTAGTTTTGATGACTACCTCAATAAAGCCAATGAATTGCATCAAAAACTCCTTATTGAGATTAAGACCAGTCGAAAAGATAGTCCAGATATGATGAAACGCTTTATGGAAAAATATAGAACGGTTCTTAAGCAGAATGGTCACCAAATGCAATCCTTGGACTACCATGTGATTGATCAGGTTTTAGCCTACGATACTCAAATTCCAGTCTTTTTCATCCTACCTTATAATAGTATTTTTCCAAGAACCAAGGCCACAGGTTATACTATGGAGTATTCAACCTTGGATGAAAATTTTGTCAACAAGCTTTGGAATACCGATCAGAAATTGTACGTGTGGACTATCAATAGTTCAGAGTCCTTTGATAAATCTGTTCATTTGGGTGCAGACGGCATGATAACGGATGACTTGGAAATGATTCAAGATCAGGTTTCCATTGCCCAAGAAGACCCAGAGTATACGGATTTACTGTTCAAACAGGCTATGGAATTCTTTAATTTTTAGTAATAAAAAAGAGCCTGAGACAAAATAGTTCTCAACCATAAAAAAGCAACGGCAAATCCGTTGCTTTTTTGGAGATAAGGGACTATTGTCCTAGGCTCAGTCTTGAGATAAGGTCCTTAGAAACTCGTATTCTGAGGATCTTATCTTAAATCAGAGGTTGGCAAGAGCCAACCTTATTTGATATAGAGTTCTTGATTTTTCAAGACAATTTCACGGACACTTGCAAACTTCTTAAGTTTTTTGAGTTCTTCAGGATGGGCTACGAGAGTGATAACATAACCTTCCTTGCCCATACGACCAGTACGGCCAGCACGGTGGGTGTAGGTTTCCATATCTCTTGGGATATCAAAGTTTACGACACATTCGAGGCTATCGATATCAATTCCACGAGCCAGAAGGTCTGTTGCAAGAAGCAGTGTTAGTTGCTTGTCTTTAAACTTTTCTAAGATGACTTTTCTAAATTTGACATTGACATCACTAGCTAGAGAAACAGCCAAGATATCCCGATACTGTAGTTTTTCTTCTGCACTTCCAAGGTCTGATAGGCTGTTAAAGAAGACCAGACCGCGGAAATCCTCAACATGAGCTAGTTTTCGTAGCATATCCACTCGGTGACGTTGATCTACCTGCATATAGAAATGTTGGATGTTGTCCAATTTTTGGTCAGAGAGATCAATGGTACGTGTGTTAGGCGCAATCTTTTCTTGGTCAAACTTGGCCGTCGCACTCATGTAGACGAGTTGGTGGTCACGAGGTGCGTAGTGAGTGATTTTCTCGACAAAGTGTATCTGAGAATCATCTAGCAATTGGTCGAATTCATCCAGGATGATGGTTTCCACATTCATCATCTTGATTTTTTTCAGTTTAATGAGTTCAAAGATACGACCAGGGGTTCCAATCAGAATTTCTGGTCCTTTTTTTAGGCGTTCAATCTGGCGTTTCTGACTCGAACCTGATAAGAAGAGTTGGGCAGTTAAGCCGATAGCTTCAGCCCATGTTTTACACACTTCAAAAATTTGTCCAGCAAGCTCAGTATTTGGTGCTAGAATCAAGAGTTGTTGGGCTTTTTTCTTTTGTAGTCTGAGAAGACTTGGTAGAAGGTAAGCTAAGGTCTTACCAGTTCCTGTAGGGCTCACTCCTAGGAGGTTTTCTCCAGCAAGAAGGGACTCAAATAGTTGGGTTTGAATGGGAGTGAATTCTTGGAAACCGAGTTGGTCACTCAGTTCTTGCCATTCAGTCGGTAGTTTGGTTTTCATTTTTCTGCCTCAAATCTAATGCCAGCAGTCTGGCGCATGGTATATAGTAGCTCATGAACAGAACTTGCATCTTCCAGCCAAGTTTGGTAGAGATTCAGATCTGGTTGCTGGATCATGTGTGCAAATGCAGCGACTTCCTCAGTCATCGTATGAGGAGCCTGTTGGATAGGGAGTTGGACTTGATTGCCTTGATGGTCGGTAAAAATAGCCGAGCTGACATGTTCGATGGTGTTGAGCGTCAGGGTTCCATCTGTCGTATAAATCTCGCAAGCGAGATTGGAAGTGATGTTTTTCCCGGCCTTGATATGAACTTGGAAGTCAGGGTAGAAGAGGATTCCGTCACCATTTAGGTCAATGCTATTGTCAAGCTGTTGCCCCTGATAGGTTGCATTCTTAGCTTTTCCAAAGAGACGAACGGTAGCGTAGAGGGGATAAATCCCCAAATCCATAAGAGCTCCACCAGCAAAACGGTCTGAGAAGACATTTGGTGTCTCCCCAGTCAACAAGTTAGGCATTTTGGAAGAATACTTGGCATAGTTGAAATCTGCTCCCAAAATTTGTTTGTCTGCTAAAAAGTTTTTGATGATAGTGAAAGCTTTTTCATGGTAATTGCGAGCTGCTTCGAATATAAAACAGTGATTTTTCTCAGCTGTATGTCTCAAATCTAGCCATTCTTGTGGCTGAGTGACAGCTGGCTTTTCAAGAATGACATGTTTACCTGCAGACAATGCAGCTTTTGCCTGAGCAAAATGCAAGGAGTTTGGGCTAGCAATATAGACCACATCAAAGGAGCTCTTGAAGAAGTCCTCTACTTGATCAAAGAGTTGGATATTCTGATAGCGAGAAGCAAAGGTTGCCGCAGTTTCTAGTTTTCTAGAATAGACTGCGACCAGCTTGTACTCTCCACTGGAATGGGCTGCTTCTATGAAGTGGTGGCTGATAGTCCCTGTTCCGATGACACCTAATTTAAGCATAGTTACTCCTTTTCCGATTTCAAATCCTTCTTTCATTATAACATAGATAGACGGGACTATCCAACAGAGGGTAAAAAATTTCAAATAAGCTACTAGGTCTTTTCCAAAGAAAGTGGTACAATAGTGAGATGAGTAAATGAAATAGG
Source organism: Streptococcus sp. SM3 (assembly GCF_027497875.1). Next base: position 3,473 of record NZ_JAJNSA010000036.1, read on the forward strand.
AGGAAAAATGAGGTTACTACCTATAAGAAAAATATCACGTCAGTCTAAGAGGCTAGCGCTTTTTTTGACTTTTTGTGCAGGATATGTAGATGCCTATACTTTTATTGTCCGAGGGAATACTCTTGTAGCTGGACAAACTGGAAATGTCGTCTTTCTATCAGTGGGGCTCATTCAACACAATGTTTCAGATGCTAGTGCCAAAGTAATGACCTTGCTAGCTTTTATGATGGGGGTCTTTTTACTAACGATTTATAAGGAAAAATTGAGAATTGTGAAAAAGCCCATTCTGTCCTTGATTCCTTTGGCAATCCTATCAATCATTATTGGTTTTGTACCACAGACTGTAGATAATATCTATTTAGTACCGCCCTTGGCCTTTTGTATGGGGTTGGTGACAACCGCTTTTGGAGAAGTGTCGGGTATTGCTTATAATAACGCTTTTATGACAGGGAATATCAAACGGACTATGCTGGCTTTTGGAGATTATTTCCGAACCAAGCACACACCTTTTTTGCGTGAAGGATTCATATTTGTAAGCCTGCTTAGTAGTTTTGTCCTTGGTGTTGTCTTTTCAGCCTATTTGACGATTTTCTATCATGAAAAGACCATTCTTGGTGTTCCTATTATGATGAGTATTTTTTATGTCAGCATGCTTTTTGCCAAGTGGAGGAAAAAAGTAAAAGAAAAAGCTTTATTTTAGGTGTTATTACTTGTAAGAAAATAGGAGATATGCTATACTTGAAGAGTTGACTATGCACGATCCTGTGCAACCGCACGAACATCGTTGCTTGATTATTCAAGTTTAAGTGGTTCGTCCCACGATGCTAGGCGAGTCTTCACAAAAAATTCGGGGAAACCCATAAAAATCATAGGAGGTGCATAATGAGCACATACGCAATTATCAAAACTGGCGGAAAACAAGTTAAAGTTGAAGTTGGTCAAGCAGTTTACGTTGAAAAATTGAACGTTGAAGCTGGTCAAGAAGTTACTTTTAACGAAGTTGTTCTTGTTGGTGGTGAAAACACTGTTGTCGGAACTCCACTTGTTGCTGGAGCTACTGTAGTTGGAACTGTTGAAAAACAAGGAAAACAAAAGAAAGTTGTTACTTACAAGTACAAACCTAAAAAAGGTAGCCACCGTAAACAAGGTCACCGTCAACCATATACAAAAGTTGTCATCAACGCAATCAACGCTTAATTTTAAGGAGAACACATGATACAGGCAGTCTTTGAGAGAGCCGAAGATGGCGAGCTGAGGAGTGCGGAAATTACTGGACACGCCGAGAGTGGCGAATACGGCTTAGATGTCGTGTGTGCATCGGTTTCTACGCTTGCCATTAACTTTATCAATTCTATTGAAAAATTTGCAGGCTATGAACCAATCCTAGAATTAAACGAAGATGAAGGTGGCTATCTGATGGTTGAAATTCCAAAAGATCTTCCTTCACACCAGAGAGAAATGACCCAGTTATTCTTTGAATCATTTTTCTTAGGTATGGCAAACTTATCGGAGAACTCTTCTGAGTTCGTCCAAACCAGAGTTATCACAGAAAACTAACACGGAGGAAAACATTATGTTAAAAATGACTCTTAACAACTTGCAACTTTTCGCCCACAAAAAAGGTGGAGGTTCTACATCAAACGGACGTGATTCACAAGCGAAACGTCTTGGAGCTAAAGCAGCTGACGGACAAACTGTAACAGGTGGATCAATCCTTTACCGTCAACGTGGTACACACATCTACCCAGGTGTAAACGTTGGACGTGGTGGAGACGATACTTTGTTCGCTAAAGTTGAAGGCGTAGTACGCTTTGAACGTAAAGGACGCGATAAAAAACAAGTTTCTGTTTATCCAATCGCTAAATAAAAAGGTCCAGTGAACCTTTTTATCCCGAGCCTTGAAATGTAAAGGCGAGGAAGCTAGAAGTAGCATAAACTAAGGCTTTCCGAGTTTTCGGAGAGCCTATTTTTTTATTTTGATACCCACGCTGATACCCATATTTTAAAAACCAATGTAAGAAGCGAACTTGTCGGCTACTTTGTCTTTTAGATACAATTATAAAATAGTGGAATGTGAGCCTTTTACAGTAATGAATGTTATAAGGGAATAAGATATTGTAAAAATTGCTAAGATTTGATATAATAATTTTATCTTGGTAAGCTAGCAGAAATATGGAAAGGATGTAAACCTGTATGAAAAAAATTATCACTATAATAGTCTGTTCAATCTCTTTTCTTGTTTTATCTGCTTGTGTCAGTAAGAAAAAACTTGTTCTTCCTGAACCTGAAACGATCTCTGTAATTTCCCTGCAGAAAAAAATCTCTGAAGATATTAAAACTATAACCAAGAGAGAAGAAATCTCAAAATTGATTGACGAGATACAGAAGCAGTCCACCTCCACAACTTTAGAAAGTTTAAATGATCAACCGACAAATGTTAAAGATTACATCATTATCAAATTCTCTCATCAGAATGAAGAAAATGATAGTGTAGCCTATCTATATACTATGAAAGAAAAACAATATATTGAACAACCCTATGTTGGGATTTGGGAGGTAAGTCCAGATATAGCGAATAGGGTTGAAGAAGCTTATTCTAGTTGATTTATAGAATAAAAGAAATTTTTAGAGAGTTTTCTTGTATCATGTTTTAAACGGTAAATCAACAAGATTTGCTGTTTTTATTTGTTTGAAATAAAATGAGGACTGAAAAAGGATATCATTCTAATTCTTGTATTGAGGTATTAGAGTATTCGCTTAGACTTGAAAATTTCCAGACTTTTTTCCTTTTTGGAAAACTTCTAAAATATGGTATAATGAAAAGATAAAGAAGTTGGGGGTAGAAGATGAACATTCAACAATTACGCTATGTTGTGGCTATTGCGAATAGCGGTACTTTTCGTGAAGCTGCTGAAAAGATGTATGTTAGTCAGCCGAGTCTGTCTATTTCTGTTCGTGATTTGGAAAAAGAGTTGGGCTTTAAGATTTTCCGTCGGACCAGCTCAGGGACTTTCTTGACTCGTCGTGGTATGGAATTTTATGAAAAAGCGCAAGAATTGGTTAAAGGATTTGATATTTTTCAAAATCAGTATGCCAATCCTGAGGAAGAAAAGGATGAATTTTCCATTGCTAGTCAGCACTATGACTTCTTGCCACCAACCATTACGGCCTTTTCAGAGCGCTATCCTGATTATAAGAACTTTCGTATTTTTGAATCAACTACTGTTCAAATTTTAGATGAAGTAGCGCAAGGGCATAGTGAGATTGGGATTATCTACCTCAACAATCAAAATAAAAAAGGTATTATGCAACGGGTTGAAAAGCTAGGTCTGGAGGTCATTGAATTGATTTCCTTCCATACCCATATTTATCTCCGCGAGGGGCATCCTTTGGCTCAGAAAGAGGAATTGGTTATGGAGGATTTAGCGGATCTACCGACAGTTCGTTTTACTCAAGAGAAAGATGAGTACCTTTATTATTCAGAGAACTTTGTTGATACTAGTGCGAGCTCGCAGATGTTCAATGTGACAGACCGTGCTACTTTGAATGGTATTTTGGAGCGGACGGACGCTTATGCAACAGGTTCCGGATTTTTAGATAGTGACAGTGTCAATGGGATTACAGTCATTCGTCTCAAGGATAACCTAGATAATCGCATGGTCTATGTAAAACGTGAAGAAGTGGAGCTGAGTCAAGCTGGGACTCTCTTTGTAGAAGTCATGCAAGAATATTTTAATCAGAAGAGGAAATCATGAAAAAAAGAGGAATAGTGGCAGTCATTGTACTACTTTTGATTGGGCTTGATCAGTTGGTAAAATCCTATATCGTCCAGCAGATTCCACTGGGTGAAGTACGCTCTTGGATTCCCAATTTCGTTAGCTTGACCTATCTGCAAAATCGAGGGGCAGCCTTTTCTATCTTACAAGATCAGCAGTTGTTATTTGCTGTCATTACTCTGGTTGTCGTGGTAGGTGCCATTTGGTATCTACATAAGCACATGGAGGATTCACTCTGGATGGTCTTGGGTTTGACCCTGATAATCGCAGGTGGTCTTGGAAATTTTATTGACAGGGTCAGTCAGGGCTTTGTTGTGGATATGTTTCACGTGGACTTTATCAATTTTGCAATTTTCAATGTGGCAGATAGCTATCTGACTGTTGGAGTGATTATTTTATTGATTGCAATGTTAAAAGAGGAAATAAATGGAAATTAAAATTGAAACTGGTGGCCTGCGTTTAGATAAGGCTTTGTCGGATTTGACAGAATTATCACGCAGTCTCGCGAATGAACAAATCAAATCAGGTCAGGTCTTGGTCAATGGCCAAGTCAAGAAAGCTAAATACACTGTCCAAGAGGGTGATATCATCACTTACCATGTACCAGAGCCTGAGGTCTTAGAGTATGTGGCTGAGAATCTTCCGCTAGAAATCATCTACCAAGATGAGGATGTAGCCGTCGTTAACAAGCCTCAGGGGATGGTTGTGCATCCGAGTGCTGGTCATACTAGTGGAACTCTGGTAAATGCCCTCATGTACCATATCAAGGACTTGTCGGGTATCAATGGGGTTCTGCGTCCAGGAATTGTTCACCGTATCGATAAGGATACGTCAGGTCTTCTCATGATTGCTAAAAATGATGAGGCCCACTTGGCACTCGCCCAAGAACTAAAGGATAAAAAGTCTCTCCGCAAATATTGGGCGATTGTTCATGGAAATCTGCCTAATGATCGTGGTGTCATTGAAGCGCCGATTGGACGGAGTGAAAAAGATCGTAAGAAACAGGCTGTGACTGCTAAAGGGAAGCCTGCAGTGACCCGTTTCCACGTCTTGGAACGCTTTGGCGATTATAGCTTAGTGGAGTTGCAGCTAGAGACAGGTCGCACTCATCAGATTCGTGTCCATATGGCTTATATTGGCCATCCAGTCGCTGGGGATGAAGTCTATGGTCCTCGCAAGACTTTGAAAGGACATGGACAATTTCTTCATGCCAAGACGCTAGGATTTACCCATCCACGAACAGGTGAGACCTTGGAATTTACAGCAGATATCCCAGAGATTTTTAAGGAAACCTTGGAGAGATTGAGAAAGAATTAGATTTGATAAAAGGTTGAGATGACTTGTCTCGACCTTTTTCCTATCAACTCTTTTCTATTTCCTGCCATTCATGTTATAATGGATAAATATGAAGAATCGGAGTGAGACTATGAAATACAAACGGATTGTCTTTAAGGTGGGGACTTCTTCTTTGACAAATGAGGATGGAAGTTTATCACGTAGTAAGGTAAAGGCTATTACCCAGCAGTTGGCTATGTTGCACGAAGCTGGTCATGAGTTGATTTTGGTGTCGTCGGGTGCCATTGCTGCAGGTTTTGGGGCCTTAGGATTTAAAAAGCGTCCGACTAAGATTGCTGATAAACAGGCTTCAGCAGCGGTAGGGCAAGGGCTTTTGTTGGAAGAATACACGACCAATCTTCTTTTACGCCAAATCGTTTCTGCACAAATCTTGCTGACTCAGGATGATTTTGTGGATAAGCGCCGTTATAAAAATGCCTATCAGGCTTTGTCAGTTCTACTTAGCCGTGGAGCGATTCCTATCATCAACGAGAATGACAGTGTCGTTATTGATGAGCTCAAGGTTGGGGACAATGATACTCTAAGTGCTCAGGTGGCGGCCATGGTCCAAGCAGACCTTTTGGTCCTCTTGACAGACGTAGACGGTCTCTATACAGGAAATCCTAATTCAGATCCAAGAGCCAAACGCTTGGAGAAAATCGATACTATCAATCGTGAGATTATTGATATGGCTGGTGGAGCTGGCTCTTCAAACGGAACTGGGGGCATGCTAACAAAAATCAAAGCTGCAACTATCGCGACAGAATCAGGAGTTCCTGTTTATATCTGCTCATCCTTGAAGTCAGACGCTATGATTGAGGCGGCTGAGGAGACCAAGGATGGTTCCTACTTTGTTGCGCAAGAGAAGGGACTTCGTACCCAGAAACAATGGCTGGCTTTTTATGCTCAGAGTCAAGGTTCTATTTGGGTTGATAAAGGTGCTGCAGAAGCTCTCTCTCAACATGGCAAGAGTCTCCTTTTATCTGGTATTGTTGACGCAGAAGGAGCCTTTTCTTACGGTGATATCGTGACAGTATTTGACAAGGAAAGTGGAAAATCACTTGGAAAAGGACGCGTGCAATTTGGTGCATCTGCTTTGGAGGATATGTTGCGTTCTCAAAAAGCCAAGGGTGTCTTGATTCACCGTGATGACTGGATTTCCATTACTCCTGAAATCCAACTACTCTTTACAGAATTTTAGAGGTAAACTATGGTAAGTACACAAGAACAATTTGAACAGGTACAGGCTGTTAAAAAATCGATTAACACAGCTAGTGAAGAGGTAAAAAACCAAGCATTGCTAGCCATGGCTGATCACTTATTAGCAGCTACTGAGGAGATTTTAGCAGCCAATGCCCTCGATATGGAAGCGGCCAAGGGTAAAATCTCAGATGTGATGCTGGATCGTCTTTATTTGGATGCAAGTCGTATAGAAGCGATGGCAACTGGGATTCGTGAAGTGGTTGCCTTACCAGATCCAATCGGTGAAGTTTTAGAAACCAATCAACTTGAAAATGGTTTGGTTATCACCAAGAAACGGGTGGCTATGGGTGTTATCGGTATTATCTATGAAAGCCGTCCAAATGTGACGTCTGACGCGGCTGCTTTGGCTCTCAAGAGTGGAAATGCGGTTGTTCTTCGTAGTGGGAAGGATGCCTATCAAACAGCCTATGCCATTGTCACAGCTTTGAAGAAGGGCTTGGAGACGACTACTATTCACCCAGATGTGATTCAACTGGTGGAAGACACCAGCCGTGAAAGTAGCTATGCCATGATGAAGGCCAAGGACTATCTAGACCTTCTCATTCCTCGTGGAGGAGCTGGTTTGATCAATGCAGTGGTTGAGAATGCGATTGTACCTGTTATCGAGACCGGGACTGGGATTGTCCATGTCTATGTGGATAAGGATGCAGATGAAGACAAGGCTCTGTCTATCATCAACAATGCTAAAACCAGTCGCCCTTCTGTCTGCAATGCCATGGAGGTTCTACTTGTTCATGAAGACAAGGCAGCAAGCTTCCTTCCTCGCTTAGAGCAAGTGCTGGTTGAGAATCGAAAAGAAGCTGGGTTGGAACCAATTCAATTCCGCCTAGATAGCAAAGCCAGTCAGTTTGTTTCAGGTCAAGCAGCTGAAGCACAAGACTTTGACACCGAGTTTTTAGACTATGTCCTAGCTGTTAAGGTTGTGAGCAGTTTAGAAGAAGCGGTTGCCCATATTGAGGATCACAGTACCCATCATTCGGACGCAATTGTGACGGAAAATGCTGAAGCAGCAGCTTATTTTACAGATCAAGTGGACTCTGCAGCTGTCTATGTCAATGCCTCAACTCGTTTCACAGATGGAGGTCAATTTGGTCTTGGATGTGAAATGGGGATTTCAACTCAGAAACTGCACGCGCGTGGTCCCATGGGCTTGAAAGAGTTGACCAGCTACAAGTATGTGATCACTGGTGATGGACAGATAAGGGAGTAAGAGATGAAGATTGGATTTATCGGTTTGGGGAATATGGGTGCTAGCTTGGCCAAGTCTGTTTTGCAGGCCAAGACGTGTGATGACATTCTTCTTGCCAATCGTAGTCAAGCCAAGGTGGATGCTTTCATCGCCAACTTTGGTGGTCAGGCTTCCAGCAATGACGAAATCTTTGCAGAAGCAGATGTGATTTTTCTAGGAGTGAAGCCTGCTCAGTTTTCTGAACTGCTTTCTCAATACCAGACCATCCTTGAAAAAAGAGAAAGTCTTCTTTTGATTTCCATGGCAGCTGGATTGACTTTAGAAAAACTAGTAAGTCTTATCCCAAGTCAACACCGAATTATTCGTATGATGCCAAATACCCCTGCTTCTATCGGTCAAGGAGTGATTAGTTATGCCTTGTCTTCTAATTGCAGGGCTGAGGACAGTGAGCTCTTTTGTCAGCTTTTAACTAAGGCTGGTCTCTTGGTTGAACTGGGAGAAGGATTAATCGACGCGGCGACAGGTCTTGCAGGTTGTGGACCGGCCTTTGTCTATCTCTTTATCGAAGCCTTGGCAGATGCAGGTGTTCAGACAGGATTACCACGAGAAACAGCATTGAAAATGGCAGCTCAAACAGTTGTCGGCGCTGGACGATTGGTCCTAGAAAGCCAAGAGCATCCTGGAGTCTTGAAAGACCAAGTTTGTAGCCCAGGAGGTTCGACTATCGCTGGTGTAGCAAGCTTAGAAGCGCATGCTTTTCGAGGAACAGTCATGGATGCAGTTCATCAATCCTACAAACGAACACAAGAATTAGGTAAATAAGAGGTAGTTTTATCTGCCTCTTTTATGGTGGTTGAAATGAGAAGACAAAAAAGATTGCCACAAACCCCCATTTTTTTGATAGAATAGAAGTAGTAAAAAAGAAATGAGTTAGACATGTCAAAAGGATTTTTAGTCTCTCTTGAGGGACCAGAGGGAGCAGGAAAGACCAGTGTTTTAGAGACTCTGCTACCAATTTTAGAGGAAAAAGGAGTAGAGGTGCTGACGACCCGTGAACCTGGCGGAGTCTTGATTGGGGAGAAGATTCGGGAAGTGATTTTGGACCCAAGTCATACTCAGATGGATGCGAAGACAGAGTTACTTCTTTATATTGCCAGTCGCAGACAGCATTTGGTGGAAAAAGTTCTTCCAGCCCTTGAAGCTGGTAAGTTGGTCATTATGGACCGTTTCATCGATAGTTCTGTTGCCTATCAGGGATTTGGTCGTGGCTTGAATATTGACGCCATTGACTGGCTCAATCAGTTTGCGACAGATGGCCTCAAACCCGATTTGACACTCTATTTTGACATCGAGGTGGAAGAGGGACTGGCTCGCATTGCTGCTAATAGCAATCGTGAGGTCAATCGTTTGGACTTGGAAGGATTGGACTTGCATAAAAAAGTCCGTCAAGGTTACCTTTCTCTTCTGGACAAAGAAGGAAGTCGTATTGTCAAGATTGATGCGAGTCTTCCATTGGAGCAAGTTGTGGAAACTACCGAGTCTGTCTTGTTTGATAGAATGGGATTGGCTAAATGAAACAAGATCAACTAAAGGCCTGGCAGCCAGATCAGTTTGACCGTTTTGTCCGTATCTTAGAACAAGACCAGCTCAATCACGCCTATCTTTTTTCAGGTTTCTTTGGAAGCTTGGAAATGGCGCAATTTTTGGCTAAGAGCCTCTTCTGTGCAGAGAAGGTAGGCGTTTTACCATGTGAGAAATGCCGAAATTGTAAGCTGATTGAACAGGGAGAATTTCCCGATGTCACTTTGATTAAGCCAGTCAATCAGGTCATCAAGACAGAACGCATTCGGGAATTGGTGGGGCAATTTTCCCAGGCAGGGATTGAAAGCCAGCAGCAGGTCTTTATTATCGAGCAAGCTGAGAAAATGCATCCTAATGCAACCAATTCTCTGCTCAAGGTCATCGAAGAACCCCAGAGTGAGGTTTATATTTTCTTCTTGACCAGCGATGAGGAAAAGATCTTACCAACCATCCGCAGTCGGACGCAAATTTTTCACTTTAAAAAACAAGAAGAGAAGCTCATCTTGCTCTTAGAACAAATGGGACTGGTTAAGAAAAAAGCAACTCTTTTAGCCCAGTTTAGTCAATCGCGAGCTGAAGCAGAAAAGTTGGCTAATCAGGCAAGTTTTTGGACCTTGGTTGATGAAAGTGAACGCCTGCTGACTTGGTTAGTAGCTAAGAAAAAAGAAAGTTATTTGCAAGTTGCCAAACTAGCTAGCTTGGCAGATGACAAGGAAAAACAAGACCAGGTTTTACGGATTCTTGAAGTTCTCTGTGGACAAGATATCCTACAAGCAAGAGTAAGAGTGATTTTACAAGATTTGCTAGAAGCTAGAAAAATGTGGCAGGCTAATGTCAGCTTTCAAAATGCTATGGAATATTTGGCTTTGAAAGAAATATAAACTCAAAAATGAATGATAAAGAAAGGAAAGGGCTGTTTTATGGACAAAAAAGAATTATTTGACGCGCTAGATGATTTTTCCCAACAGTTACTAGTGACCTTGGCCGATGTGGAAGCCATCAAGAAAAATCTCAAGAGCCTGGTAGAGGAAAATACAGCTCTTCGTTTGGAAAATAGTAAGTTGCGAGAACGCTTGGGTGAGGTGGAAGCAGACGCTCCTGTCAAGGCTAAGCATGTTCGTGAAAGTGTCCGTCGCATTTATAAAGATGGTTTTCACGTATGTAATGATTTTTATGGACAACGTCGAGAGCAGGACGAGGAATGTATGTTCTGTGACGAGTTGTTATACAGGGAGTAGGCATGCAGATTCAAAAAAGTTTTAAGGGGCAGTCTCCCTATGGCAAGCTGTATCTAGTAGCAACGCCGATTGGCAATCTAGATGATATGACCTTTCGAGCTGTTCAGACCTTGAAAGAAGTGGACTGGATTGCTGCTGAGGACACGCGCAATACAGGTCTATTGCTCAAGCATTTTGACATTTCTACTAAGCAGGTTAGTTTTCATGAGCACAATGCCAAGGAAAAAATTCCTGATTTGATTGGTTTCTTGAAAGCAGGGCAAAGTATTGCTCAGGTCTCTGATGCAGGTCTGCCTAGCATCTCAGACCCTGGTCATGATTTGGTTAAGGCTGCTATTGAGGAAGATATTGCTGTTGTGACTGTTCCAGGGGCCTCTGCAGGGATTTCTGCCTTGATTGCCAGTGGTTTAGCGCCACAGCCACATATCTTTTATGGTTTTTTACCGAGAAAATCAGGCCAGCAAAAGCAATTTTTCGACTCGAAAAAAGACTATCAAGAAACCCAGATTTTCTATGAATCGCCCCATCGTGTGGCAGATACGTTAGAAAATATGCTAGCAGTTTATGGAGACCGCTCGGTGGTCTTGGTTAGAGAATTGACCAAAATCTATGAAGAATACCAAAGAGGTACCATTTCAGAGTTATTAGAAAACATAGCTGAAACGCCACTTAAGGGAGAATGCCTTCTCATCGTTGAAGGTGCCAGTCAGGATGTGGAGGAAAAAGACGAGGAGGACTTGTTCTTAGAAATACAAGTACGCATCCAGCAAGGCATGAAGAAAAATCAAGCTATCAAGGAAGTCGCTAAGATTTACCAGTGGAATAAGAGTCAACTCTACGCTGCCTATCACGACTGGGAAGAAAACCAAGAAAATGACTAAACAGGGAAGTTTGCCTTCTTCCCTTTTTTTGTTATACTAGTAGAAGAAAAAATTAGAAAGATTTGTGGGAGTGAAAAAGTCCGGGGGACTTTTTCAGCCTGAGCCAGGAAATTCGAAAGCGAAGTAAGTCCTGTGGACTTTTTCAGCCTGAGCCAGGAAATTCGAAAGCGAAGTAAGTCCTGTGGACTTTTTCAGCCTGATCCAAGAAACTTGAAAGCGAAGTAAGTCCTGTGGACTTTTTCAGCCTGAGCCAAGAAACTCGAAAGCGAAGTAAGTCCGGTTGGCTTTTTCAATGTGAACCTTGTCTTCACACTCCCAAAGAGGTATTAGTGTCGTGTCTCAATCTTATATCAATGTTATCGGTGCTGGTTTGGCAGGTTCTGAAGCAGCCTACCAAATTGCAGAGCGTGGTATTCCAGTTAAACTTTATGAAATGCGTGGTGTCAAGTCAACACCTCAACACAAAACAGACAATTTTGCAGAGTTGGTTTGTTCCAATTCTCTTCGTGGGGATGCTTTGACAAATGCAGTGGGTCTCCTCAAGGAAGAAATGCGTCGCTTGGGTTCAGTTATTTTGAAATCTGCTGAGGCTACACGTGTTCCCGCTGGAGGAGCTCTTGCGGTGGACCGTGATGGTTTCTCCCAAATGGTGACCGAAAAAGTGGCCAACCACCCCTTGATTGAAGTAGTGCGTGATGAAATTACAGAATTGCCGACAGATGTTATCACAGTTGTGGCGACTGGTCCTTTGACAAGTGATGCCTTGGCTGAAAAGATTCATGCCCTTAATGATGGCGATGGTTTCTATTTCTACGATGCGGCAGCGCCTATTATCGACGTCAACACTATCGATATGAGCAAGGTCTATCTCAAGTCTCGTTATGATAAGGGAGAAGCCGCTTATCTCAACGCTCCAATGAACAAGCAGGAGTTTATGGATTTCCATGAAGCCTTGGTTAATGCGGAAGAAGCACCGCTCAATTCTTTCGAAAAAGAAAAGTATTTTGAAGGATGTATGCCTATCGAAGTCATGGCTAAACGTGGTATTAAAACCATGCTTTATGGTCCTATGAAGCCAGTGGGGCTTGAGTATCCGGACGACTACACAGGACCTCGTGATGGAGAGTTCAAAACACCTTATGCGGTGGTTCAGCTTCGTCAGGACAATGCTGCTGGTAGCCTCTACAATATCGTTGGTTTCCAGACCCACCTCAAATGGGGAGAGCAAAAGCGTGTCTTCCAAATGATTCCAGGTCTTGAAAATGCTGAGTTTGTACGTTATGGTGTTATGCACCGCAATTCTTACATGGATTCACCAAATCTTCTTGAGCAGACTTACCGTTCTAAGAAACAACCAAATCTCTTCTTTGCTGGTCAGATGACGGGTGTGGAAGGCTATGTTGAGTCCGCAGCGTCAGGCTTAGTTGCGGGAATTAACGCGGCTCGTCTCTTCAAGGGAGAAAGCGAGGCTATTTTCCCAGAGACGACGGCTATCGGAAGCTTAGCTCATTACATCACCCATGCTGACAGTAAACATTTCCAACCAATGAATGTCAACTTTGGGATTATCAAGGAGTTGGAAGGCGAGCGTATCCGTGATAAGAAGGCTCGTTATGAAAAAATTGCAGAGCGTGCTCTTTCTGACTTAGAGGAATTTTTAACGGTCTAATTTTTTTGAAAGAATTGCTCATGATACTATAAAAATCTTAGAAATTGTGATAAAATAGGTAGGATAAAAAAAGGAGAGTGAAAATGGCGAATCCCAAGTATAAACGTATTTTAATCAAGTTATCAGGTGAAGCCCTTGCCGGTGAACGAGGCGTAGGGATTGATATCCAAACAGTTCAAACAATCGCAAAAGAGATTCAAGAAGTTCATAGCTTAGGTATCGAAATTGCCCTTGTTATTGGTGGAGGAAATCTCTGGCGTGGAGAACCTGCAGCAGAAGCAGGTATGGACCGCGTTCAGGCAGATTACACAGGAATGCTTGGGACTGTTATGAATGCTCTTGTGATGGCAGATTCATTGCAACAAGTTGGGGTTGATACACGTGTGCAAACAGCTATTGCTATGCAACAAGTGGCAGAGCCTTATGTCCGTGGACGTGCCCTTCGTCACCTTGAAAAAGGCCGTATCGTTATCTTTGGTGCTGGAATTGGTTCACCTTATTTCTCAACAGATACAACAGCGGCCCTTCGAGCAGCTGAAATCGAAGCGGATGCTATCCTTATGGCTAAAAATGGCGTAGATGGTGTTTACAATGCCGATCCTAAGAAGGACAAGACAGCTGTTAAGTTTGAAGAGCTAACCCACCGTGATGTTATTAACAAAGGTCTTCGTATCATGGACTCAACAGCTTCAACCCTCTCAATGGACAACGACATTGACCTGGTTGTCTTTAACATGAACCAACCAGGCAACATCAAACGTGTCGTATTTGGTGAAAATATCGGAACAACAGTTTCAAATAATATCTAAGAAAAGGAATAAGAAAGATTATGGCTAACGCAATTATTGAAAAAGCTAAAGAGAGAATGACCCAGTCTCACCAATCACTTGCTCGTGAATTTGGTAGTATCCGTGCTGGCCGTGCCAATGCAAGTTTGCTTGACCGTGTACATGTAGAATACTATGGAGTGGAAACTCCTCTTAACCAAATCGCTTCAATTACGATTCCAGAAGCGCGTGTTTTGTTGGTAACACCATTTGACAAGTCTTCATTGAAAGACATCGAACGTGCCTTGAACGCTTCTGATCTTGGTATCACACCAGCTAACGACGGTTCTGTTATTCGTTTGGTTATCCCTGCTCTTACAGAAGAAACTCGTCGTGACCTTGCTAAAGAAGTGAAGAAGGTCGGAGAAAATGCTAAAGTGGCTGTCCGCAATATCCGTCGCGATGCTATGGACGAAGCTAAGAAACAAGAAAAAGCAAAAGAAATCACTGAAGACGAATTGAAGACTCTTGAAAAAGACATTCAAAAAGTAACAGACGATGCTGTCAAACACATCGACGACATGACTGCCAACAAAGAAAAAGAACTTTTGGAAGTCTAAAAATAAACAGAAAAACTCAGTTGGCATTGCTGGCTGAGTTTTATTCGAAAGAAGGAAATATGAATACAAATCTTGCAACTTTTATCGTTGGACTGATCATCGATGAAAACGACCGTTTTTACTTTGTGCAAAAGGATGGTCAAACCTATGCTCTTGCTAAGGAAGAAGGTCAACATACAGTAGGGGATACGGTCAAAGGTTTTGCCTACACGGATATGAAGCAAAAACTCCGCCTGACAACCATAGAAGTGACTGCCACTCAGGACCAATTTGGTTGGGGAACTGTAACGGAAGTTCGTAAGGACTTGGGTGTCTTTGTAAATACAGGCCTGCCCGATAAGGAAATCGTAGTATCACTAGATATTCTCCCTGAGCTTAAGGAACTCTGGCCTAAGAAGGGCGACCAACTTTACATCCGTCTTGAAGTGGACAAGAAAGACCGTATCTGGGGACTCTTGGCCTATCAAGAAGACTTCCAACGTCTGGCTCGTCCTGCCTACAACAACATGCAGAACCAAAACTGGCCAGCCATTGTGTACCGCCTCAAGCTATCAGGAACTTTTGTTTACCTGCCAGAAAATAACATGCTTGGTTTTATCCATCCTAGCGAGCGTTACGCAGAGCCACGTTTGGGGCAAGTATTAGATGCGCGTGTCATTGGTTTTCGCGAAGTGGATCGCACTCTGAACCTCTCTCTCAAACCACGTTCTTTTGAAATGTTGGAAAATGATGCCCAGATGATTTTGACTTATTTGGAAAGCAATGGCGGTTTCATGACCTTGAATGACAAGTCATCTCCAGACGACATCAAAGCAACCTTTGGCATTTCTAAAGGTCAGTTCAAGAAAGCACTCGGTGGCTTAATGAAGACTGGTAAAATCAAGCAAGACCAGTTTGGTACAGAGTTGATCTAGGGAGACTTATGAGAAAATCATTTTACACTTGGCTCATGACCGAGCGCAATCCTAAAAGTAACAGTCCCAAAGCTATCTTGGCAGACCTAGCTTTTGAAGAGTCAGCCTTTCCAAAACACACAGATGATTTTGATGAGGTGAGTCGCTTTTTGGAAGAACATGCCAGTTTCTCCTTCAACCTAGGAGACTTTGATGCTATCTGGCAAGAATACTTAGAACACTAGCATGATTCATTGGGTTTGGGCTAGTAATTTATCCATCCCTTTGCTATAATAAAAAGAAATAAAAGGATTAGAGAGGTTCTTTATTTGAAGGAACATTCAATAGACATTCAACTGAGTCATCCAGATGACCTGTTTCATCTTTTTGGTTCCAATGAGCGCCATCTTCGTTTGATGGAAGAAGAGCTTGATGTGATGATTCATGCTCGTACGGAGATTGTCCAGGTTTTGGGAGAAGAGACTGCCTGTGAGGAAGCCCGTCAGGTTATCCAAGCCTTGATGGTCTTGGTGAATCGTGGGATGACCGTTGGTACGCCAGATGTGGTGACTGCAATTAGTATGGTCAAAAACGATGAAATTGACAAGTTTGTCGCCCTTTACGAAGAAGAAATCATCAAGGATAATACTGGGAAGCCTATCCGTGTCAAAACCTTGGGTCAAAAACTTTATGTGGACAGTGTCAAACAGCATGATGTGACCTTTGGAATCGGACCTGCAGGAACTGGGAAGACCTTTCTTGCAGTTACCTTGGCAGTGACCGCCCTTAAACGTGGGCAGGTTAAGCGAATTATCCTGACTCGTCCAGCAGTGGAAGCTGGCGAGAGTCTTGGATTTCTTCCGGGTGATCTCAAGGAGAAGGTGGATCCTTACCTTCGACCTGTTTACGATGCCTTGTATCAGATTCTGGGAAAAGACCAAACGACTCGACTCATGGAGCGTGAAATTATCGAGATTGCGCCCCTTGCCTATATGCGTGGACGAACCTTGGATGATGCCTTTGTCATTCTCGATGAGGCGCAAAATACGACCATCATGCAGATGAAGATGTTTTTGACTCGTTTAGGCTTTAATTCTAAGATGATTGTCAATGGAGATATCAGCCAGATTGACCTACCACGCAATGTCAAGTCAGGTTTGATTGATGCCCAAGAGAAACTCAAGAACATCCATCAGATTGACTTTGTTCATTTTTCAGCCAAGGATGTGGTTCGCCATCCCGTTGTCGCTCAGATTATCCGAGCTTATGAACCAGCTCCAGTTAAAAATGAAGAGCGTGAAGAAGTCCAAGAAGAAACAGAATAGAAAAAAAGAGCAGTTCAGGTGGAATTGCTCTTTCTTTTATCTGATAATTAGATTTTTTATACTAGTTCATCAATTGGAATATGTCTTTTATCGAGTCCTTGGGCTACTGGAAGACTGGTTAAGTAACCTTGATAAGTGGTCACACCTTGACGCAAGCCCTCATCTTCAGATATTGCTCGTACAAAACCTTTACCAGCCAAAGCTTCGATATAAGGAAGAGTGACATTGGTTAGGGCGATGGTTGAAGTACGGGCTACAGCACCGGGGATGTTAGCAACGGCATAGTGGAGAACGCCGTGTTTTTTATAGACGGGTTCATCGTGCGTTGTCACACGGTCAGCTGTCTCTATAACGCCCCCTTGGTCAACAGCAACGTCAACGATGACTGATCCTGGACGCATTTGCTTGACCATCTCATCTGTCACCAATTTTGGTGCTTTGGCACCTGGGATGAGAACCGCCCCAATAACAACATCCGCATCTCTCACACTGGCTTCGATGTTAAATGAATTGGACATGAGAGTTTGAATTTGGTGACCAAAGACCTCCTCTAAAACGGAGAGACGTTTAGCACTGATATCAAGGATGGTTACTTGAGCACCAAGACCAAGCGCAATTCGAGCAGCATGGGTCCCTACGACACCGCCACCGATGATGGTTACTTTCCCTTTAGGTACACCCGGCACACCACCCAGTAAGACACCAGAACCTCCTGCTTGCTTAGTTAGGAAATGAGCACCGATTTGGACTGCCATACGGCCTGCAACCTCACTCATAGGTACGAGGAGTGGTAATTGTCCTTGATTATCACGAACAGTTTCATAGGCAATCCCAGTTGTTTTAGCGGCTAGCATAGCATCTGCTAATTCAGGAGCAGCGGCCATGTGCAAGTAGGTAAAGAGAAGTAGGTCGTCACGCAAGTACTCATATTCAGAAGCTAATGGTTCTTTTACTTTCACGACTAACTCTGCAGCCCAAGCTTCACCAGCAGTAGCGACAATCTCAGCTCCATGCTTTTGATAGTCATCATCAGTAAAGCCAGAACCGAGACCAGCATTTGTTTCGATTAGGACGCGATGACCACGACCAACTAAGCTGTGGACACCAGCAGGTGTGAGGGCGACACGGTTTTCATTATTCTTAATTTCTTTTGGAATTCCGATTAACATAGAGAAAAACTCCCTTTCTATTGACGGGTTATAAATGATTTATCACAATTATCTATAAAATAAGGTGATGATTTTATTCTATATGAAAACGCTTTAAAAAGCAAGGAAAACTTGTTGTAAACTATCTATAAGGCCAGATTGGACAAAAAAGAACCAGAACGAATCGTTACAAGAGTTCATTATGTCTTGACCAAGGAAGACTATTTTGCAAATAAATAAGCAGTTGAGAAGAAATTTTCAACTGTTTTTTCTTTCTCTTACGAATAATCTAAGAGAGGAGAAAATATGGAAGCAATTATCGAGAAAATCAAAGAGTATAAAATCATCGTCATCTGTACTGGTCTGGGCTTGCTTGTAGGAGGATTTTTCCTGCTAAAGCCAACTCCACAAACACCTGTCAAGGAAACGAATTTGCAGGCTGAAGTCGCAGCTATTTCCAAGAACTCATCGACCGAAAAGGATGTGAAGAAGGAAGAAAAGGAAGAACCGGTTGAACAAGATCTAATCACAGTAGATGTGAAGGGGGCTGTTAAATCGCCAGGGATTTATGATTTACCTGTAGGTAGTCGGGTCAATGACGCTGTTCAAAAGGCGGGTGGCTTGACAGAGCAAGCAGACAGCAAGTCGCTCAATCTAGCTCAGAAAGTCAGTGATGAGGCTCTGGTTTACGTTCCCACTAAGGGAGAAGAAGCAGCTAGTCAACAGTTTGGTTCGGGGACGGATTCTTCGACAAGCAAGGAAAAGAAGGTCAATCTCAACAAGGCCAGTCTGGAAGAACTCAAGCAGGTCAAGGGACTGGGAGGAAAACGAGCTCAGGACATTATCGACCATCGTGAATCAAATGGGAAATTCAAGTCAGTAGATGAACTCAAGAAAGTCTCTGGAATTGGTACCAAGACCATAGAAAAGCTAAAAGATTATGTTACAGTGGATTAAGAATTTCCCCATTCCCCTAATTTACCTGAGTTTTCTATTGCTTTGGATTTATTATGCTATTTTCTCAGCATCCTATCTTGCTTTGTTGGGCTTTGTTTTTCTGCTAGTTTGTCTCTTTATTCAATTTCCTTGGAAATCAGCAGGCAAAGTTCTAGTGATTTGTGGAATCTTTGGATTCTGGTTTCTGTTTCAAACTTGGCAACAGAGTCAAGCTAGTCAAAACCTAGCGGATTCTGTTGAAAGGGTACGGATTCTGCCTGACACTATTAAAGTCAATGGTGATAGTCTGTCCTTTCGTGGTAAGTCTGATGAACGCATTTTTCAAGTCTATTATAAACTCCAATCCGAGGAGGAGAAAGAATCCTTTCAAGCTTTAACAGATCTTCATGAGATAGGACTAGAAGGAAAACTTTCGGAGCCAGAGGGGCAGAGGAATTTTGGTGGCTTTAATTACCAAGCCTATCTGAAAACTCAGGGAATTTTCCAGACTCTCAATATCAAAAAAATACAGTCCCTTAAACAGGTTAGCAGTTGGGATATAGGAGAAAATCTATCCAGTTTACGCCGAAAGGCTGTGGTTTGGATTAAGACACATTTTCCAGACCCTATGCGCAATTACATGACAGGGCTTTTGCTAGGACATCTGGACACAGATTTTGAGGAGATGAATGAGCTTTATTCTAGTCTAGGAATTATCCACCTTTTTGCCTTGTCGGGTATGCAGGTAGGCTTTTTCATGGATGGATTTAAGAAACTTCTCTTGCGATTAGGCTTGACCCAAGAAAAGTTGAAATGGCTGACTTATCCCTTTTCCCTTATCTATGCAGGGCTGACAGGATTTTCAGCATCAGTTATTCGCAGTCTATTGCAGAAGCTACTGGCTCAACATGGTGTTAAGGGATTAGATAATTTTGCCTTGACGGTCCTTATCCTCTTTATCATCATGCCAAACTTTTTCCTGACTGCAGGAGGAGTCTTGTCCTGCGCCTATGCTTTTATCTTGACCATGACCAGCAAAGAAGGAGAGGGCCTCAAGGCTGTTGCTAGAGAAAGTCTAGTCATTTCCTTGGGTATACTACCTATTTTATCCATCTATTTTGCAGAATTTCAACCTTGGTCCATTCTTTTGACCTTTGTCTTTTCCTTTCTATTTGATTTGGTCTTCTTACCGCTCCTGTCTATCTTATTTGCCCTTTCCTTTCTCTATCCAGTCATTCAGCTGAATTTTATTTTTGAATGGTTGGAGGGGATGATTCGCTTGGTATCACAGGTGGCAAGTAGGCCTCTAGTCTTTGGACAACCCAATGCATGGCTTTTAATTTTATTGTTAATTTCCTTGGCTTTAGTCTATGATTTGAGGAAAAACATTAAAAGGCTAGCAGTGTTGAGCTTCTTGATTACAGGTCTCTTTTTCTTGACCAAGTATCCACTAGAAAATGAAATCACCATGCTGGATGTGGGGCAAGGCGAAAGTATTTTCCTACGGGATGTAACTGGGAAAACCATTCTCCTAGACGTAGGTGGCAAGGCAGAATCTGATAAGAAAATCGAAAAATGGCAAGAAAAGGCGACGACCAGCAATGCTCAGCGAAGCTTGATACCCTATCTTAAAAGTCGAGGAGTAGCCAAGATTGACCAGCTAATTTTGACCAATACGGACAAGGAACATGTTGGAGATTTGTTGGAGGTGACCAAGGCTTTCCATGTAGGGGAAATCTTAGTATCAAAAGGAAGTCTGAAACAGAAGGAATTTGTGGTAGAACTAGAGGCGACTCAAACCAAGGTTCGTAGTGTGACAATGGGAGAGAACTTGCCCATTTTTGGAAGTCAGTTAGAAGTCCTATCTTCAAGGAAAATGGGAGATGGAGGGTATGAAGATTCCCTGGTTTTGTATGGAAAACTCTTGGATAAAAACTTTCTTTTCACAGGAAATTTGGAGGAGAAGGGGGAGAAGGAATTGCTGAGGCAATATCCTGACTTAGAGGTGGATGTCTTGAAAGCTAGCCAACATGGCTCTAAAAAATCATCA
>NZ_JAJNSA010000037.1:0-23924 GCF_027497875.1 Streptococcus sp. SM3
TGTTTTCGATATGCTGGATTGATTTTTCACGGCCTAACAAGAAGATCGTATCTGGCAATTCTGGTCCATGCATTTCACCTGAAACTGCGATACGAATAGGCATAAAAAGATTTTTTCCTTTAATACCTGTTTCTTTTTGAACAGCTTTGATTTGTGGGAAGATATTTTCTGTCACAAATTCATCATCTGTCATCGCTTCAAGTTTTGCTTTGAAGGCTTCAAGAACTGTTGGGACTGTTTCACCCGCCATGACTTCGCGCTCTGCTTCTGTCAATTCTGGGAAATCTGAGAAGAAGAGATCTGTCAATGGGATAATCTCATCTACTGATTTCATTTGTGGTTTATAGAGCTCAACTAATTTTTCAGCCTTGTCAGTTAAACGGCCCGCTTCCTCTAAGAATGGTTTTGCCATTTCAAAGATAGTTTCTAGGTCTGCATTCTTGATATAATCATTGCTCATCCAGTCGAGTTTCTTCTGATCAAAGGCTGCTGGAGACTTGCTGAGGCGGTTTTCATCAAAAAGCTTAATGAGTTCTTCACGAGAGAAGATTTCATCTTCGCCACCTGGGTTCCAACCAAGAAGAGCAATAAAGTTAAAGACTGATTCTGGAAGGTAACCTTTCTTTCGGTAATCTTCGATAAATTGAAGTGTATTAGTATCACGTTTAGATAACTTCTTACCAGTCTCAGAGTTGATAATCAAGGTCATGTGACCAAACTCTGGAGCTTCCCAACCAAGTGCTTCATAAACCATGAGCTGTTTTGGTGTATTAGCAATGTGGTCGTCTCCACGGATTACGTGAGAAATTTGCATATCATGGTCATCGATGACAACGGCAAAGTTGTAAGTTGGGTAACCATCTTTCTTTTGGATAACCCAGTCACCACCGATATTGCCACCTTCAAATTCGATATCACCTTTGACCATATCATGCCATTTGTAGATACCTGACTCATTGACAGCCAAACGAACCGTTGGGATGATCCCTGCTGCTTCACGTTCTGCGATGTAAGCTGCTTTTTCTTCTTCACTCATACCAAGGTATTCATTGATGTAGCGTGGTGTTTCGCCAGCTGCTTCTTGGCGTTCGCGTTCAGCTGCCAACTCTTCTTCTGTAACGTAAGATTTGTAGGCTTTTCCTTCAGCTAACAGTTGGTCGATGTATTTTTGATACAAGTCCAAACGCTCAGACTGGCGGTAATTTTCATGTGTTTCTGGACTTTCATCCCAATCCATACCTAACCAACGAAGGTTTTCAAGCTGTGAACGTTCCCCATCCTCGACATGACGTTTACGGTCAGTATCTTCGATACGAATGATAAAAGTTCCACCATGATGACGTGCGTAAAGGTAGTTGAACAATGCTGTACGGGCATTCCCGATGTGTAGTAGTCCTGTTGGACTTGGTGCGTAACGTACGCGGATATCTTTTGACATAGTTTCTCCTATAAAGTCTCTAGGCGTCTGCCTTTTTGCTCTCTATATTATATCACAAGTCTTGGCTGAGTCCAATTTCTATGGATAAAGAGAGTAAAAAGAGTGGACAAACCACTCTTTTCTTCTATTATAGACGTGCGTTAAGTTCTTTGCTCAATTCTTCAAATCCTGGTTTTCCAAGAAGGGCAAACATGTTACGTTTGTAAGCTTCAACACCTGGTTGGTCAAATGGGTTGATAGCATTCAAGTAACCTGAAAGAGCGATAGCCAATTCGAAGAAGTAGATAGTGTAACCAAGAGTGAAAGCGTCTTGCTCTGGAAGAGTCACGTACATGTTTGGTACATCACCATCTGTGTGGGCAAGAAGAACACCATCAGTTGCTTTTTTGTTTACAAAGTCAACGTCTTTTCCTTGAAGGTAACCAAGTCCATCAAGGTCTTCTTCCAAGCTAGGAATAGTCACGTTTTTACGAGGTTTGTCAACACGAACAACTGTTTCAAACATGATACGAGTTCCTTCTTGGATAAATTGACCAAGTGAGTGCAAGTCAGTTGAGAAGTTGGCTGAAGTTGGGTAGATACCTTTTTGGTCTTTTCCTTCTGATTCACCAGCCAATTGTTTCCACCATTCTGAGAAGTATTGAAGTGATGGCTCGTAATTTACCAAGATCTCAGTTGCATAACCTTTACGGTAAAGAATGTTACGAACTGCTGCGTATTGGTAAGCTTCGTTTTCAGAGATTTTGTCTGAAGTGTAGTGTTTGCGAGCTGCATTCGCACCTTCCATAAGGGCTTTGATGTCAGCTCCTGATGCTGCGATTGGAAGCAAACCAACGGCTGTCAATACTGAGAAGCGTCCACCGATATCATCTGGAACAACAAATGTTTCCCAACCGTTAGCGTCTGCTTCAACCTTAACAGCACCTTTTTGGCGGTCAGTTGTTGCATAGATACGTTTGTTGGCTTCTTCTTGTCCGTATTTCTTAACCAAGAGTTCTTTGAAGACACGGAAAGCAATCGCTGGTTCAGTTGTTGTACCTGATTTAGAAATCACGTTTACTGAGAAGTCTTTATCAGCTACGTACTCTACCAAGTCAGCAAGGTAAGTAGATGAGATTGAGTTTCCTGCGTAAAGGATTTGCGGAGCCTTGCGTTCTTCTTTTGTTTGCAAGTTTGCAAAGTGGTGGTTCAAGAAGTCGATTGCTGCTTTGGCACCAAGGTAAGATCCACCGATACCGATCACAACTAAAACATCGCTGTCTGACTTGATTTGCTCAGCAGCTTTCAAGATGCGGTCAAATTCTTCACGGTCGTAGTTTTCAGGAAGATCCAACCATCCCAAGAAGTCGCTACCAGCACCAGTTCCTTTACGGATCAATTCATCTGCTGCTGTTACTTGTGATTGCATGTATTCCACTTCATGTGGTGCAACAAATTTGTCTAAGACTTTTGAATAATCAAATTTAATATGTGACATGTTATTCCTCCAATATTTCTTCTTTTCTATCATAACGCTTACCTTCGTTTTTTTCAAGTTTTTTTGTCGAATTTCTCCAATTTTTATCAGAATTCAAACGTTTGCGTAAAAATCCCATATTCCAAAAATTTTGAAAAAATAAAAGAAAGAACGACTAGATGTTCCAGTCGTTACAGTTCATTCAATAAATACTCAAATAATTCTAAATTGCCATCTTCTTCATTAACCAGAAACTCTGGATGCCACTGCAAACCGATAATGCGGTGCTCATCGATAGACTCAATCGCTTCGATGGTCTGGTCTCTTGGATCAATAGCAGTCACACGGAAATTAGGTGCCAAATCTTTAATGCTTTGACGATGGACGGAGTTGACTTGACTTTCTTTTCCAAATAGCTTAGCCACCACGCTTCCTTCTACTGTCTCAATAGAATGAGATGTTCCGAAAGGTAGGCCTTGCCAGTGACCTTCGATTTCTTGATTGAGGGTTCCCCCAAAGGCAACATTGACAAGTTGGACACCGCGACAGATTGCCATAATTGGTTTATTCTGACGGAGCGCTTCTTTCAATAGCGCCAATTCAAATTCGTCACGCACTAGGTTGTAATCATCACTCTCGATGGTC
The DNA here is from genome assembly GCF_027497875.1 of Streptococcus sp. SM3. The sequence continues at coordinate 3,540 of NZ_JAJNSA010000037.1, forward strand.
TTTTTCTCTCCATAAAACTGAGGATGGACATTTTGACCGCCTGTCAAGATAAGTTTGTCAATCATTTCTACATAATCGCGTACAACTGACTCATCACCAACAGGAATGACTAAAGGGAGACCACCGACTTGACGAATGCTCTCTGCGAATCTACAAGAAACAGATGAATGAATGTTTTTGCCTTCTGCGTCTACGGGACATAGATTTGCAGCAACTCCTACAACCGTTCTAGCCATGATGCCTCTCCTTTCGAATGTTAACGATAGTCCTATCATATCACTCAAAATGACTTTCGTCTAATATGTTTTTTTTAAGGCTGTGATAAAAATTTTTTATGGATAAGAAAAAGCTGCCCACATAGGACAACTTTTTCCTTATTCGAAGACAAATTGATTGTGATAGAGTTCTGAGTAGAATCCACCTAGTTTCAAGAGTTCATGGTGATTACCACGTTCAATCACTTCTCCATCTTTAAGGACAATAATCTGATCAGCATTGAGGATGGTCTTCAAACGGTGAGCAATGACGAAACTAGTTCTACCTGCTACAACTGCCTCCATGGCATGCTGAATCTTGCTTTCTGTCACCGTATCTACGTTTGAAGTTGCTTCATCTAGAATGAGAACCTCTGGATCTGTCATCAAGGTTCGAGCGATAGAAATCAATTGCTTTTGCCCAGTTGAGAAGATACTCTGGTCATCATCGATAAGAGTATCGTATTTATCAGGCAAACTTTCGATATAGTCGTGAATGTGGGTTGCCTTGGCTGCTGCCTCAACCATTTCTTGACTAGCATCTGGCACACCGAAACGGATATTGTCTCGAATCGTTCCGCTAAACAAGACCGAATCTTGCAAGACAATTCCCACCTTACTTCTGAGACTATCCAAGTCATAGTCACGAATGTCTTTTCCGTCAAAATAAATACCACCAGCATCAACATCATAAAAGCGATTGATGAGGTTCATAATAGTCGTTTTCCCTGAACCCGTCGGCCCAACAACCGCTGTCATCTGACCTTTAGGGGCAGAAATACTGACATCTTTCAAAATAGGTTTATCAGGCAAGTATGAAAAATCAATATGACTGATTTCAACACCTTCTTGCAACTTAGTGAAGATTGGAGCCTTTTCAGGTCGGATTTCTTCCTCTCCGTCAAACATTTCCTGAATCCGTTCAGCACCTGTAAAGGCCAACTGAAGACTTCCCCAACTCGCTGCAACTTGGATAATAGGCTGGTAGTACTGCTGTGAAAATTGTGCAAACATAACAATCAAACCGAGGGCTGTACTAGTTTCAATAGACTTATCATTCAAAAGTACAGCTGAACCAGCAAAGATGACGATGGCTGTATTAACCAGGCTCATCCCATTCATGACAGGGAAAAGAATTCCTGAGAACATTCTTCCTTTAAAGGTCGCCTTGCGCACGCGCTCATTTTGTTCAAGAAATCCTGCCATCATATCCTCTTGAATTCCTTGCACAATCACGGCTTTTTGGCCTGAGATACTCTCATCCATATAGGCGTTGAGCTTCCCTACCTCTTTCTGCTGGAGGTTAGTGTATTTGCGTGCCATTTTTACGATGAAAATTAGCATGAGGAAGGCAGCTGGTGTGCTGGCAATGGTGATGAGGGCCAGCGTCACATTCCTCGAAAACATGACAATAATCAGACCAATGTATAAAACAATATTACTCATGACCTGAATCAAGCTTTCGTTAAAGGCTTGGAGGATATTATCCAAATCACTGGTAAAACGAGACAGGATATCGCCATCTTGTCGGCGGTCAAAGAAAGAAACTGTCAAGCGAGCAAGCTTACCGAAGAGGCCTTTGCGCATCTCGTTGGTCGACTCTGCAATCACGCGCGTCATGAGACACATGTATATCACACTAGAGATAAATAGAACCAAAACCAGCAGTCCAAGATTGACCATGATTCCTGATAGACTTTGCCAAACAAGTTCTGGATTGCCATCTTGATAAGCTTGAACTAAATTAGCTAACTGCGTCACTGCTTGTCCAGAAAATACCGGAAAGAGAGCTTGGGCAAGAGTCGCCAGAACAATCATCAGTATGACAACTACAAATGATAGCTTATAGACTTTAAAATAATTCCAAAAAAATTGAACTGTCTTCATTTTACTCCTCCTTTCCTTTTTGTGTTTCATATATTTCACGGTAAACGGCATTGTTGGCAACCAAGTCTGCATGCGTGCCCTGACCAATCAATCGCCCTTGATCTAGAACCAAGATTTTATCTGCATGGACAACCGAGCTAATCTTTTGCGCGATGATAATGGTTGTCGTCCCCTTCAAGTCCTTATTCAAGGCTTCTTGAACCAGGCGCTCTGACTTAGCATCCAAGGCTGAGGTCGAATCGTCAAAAATCAGAATACGTGGATTGCTGACAATCCCACGCGCAATCGACATCCTTTGTTTTTGCCCACCTGAGAAATTGGTTCCCCGTTCCTCAACTGGACTTTCAAAGGTTTTTTCCATACGATGAATGAATTCACTGGCTTGGGCAATGTTGGCTGCTCGCTCCATTTCAAATAGAGTAGCATCTCCCTTACCCTGTCTCAAGTTATCTGCAATCGTTCCACTAAAGAGAATAGCACGTTGGAGAACGATAGACACTGTTTTACGCAAGGTTCCTTCACTCACTTCTCGAATATCCTTGCCTCCGATTTTGATAGACCCTTCCTGTGGGTCAAAGAGACGTGGAATCAATTGAGCCAAGGTTGATTTTCCTGCACCAGTCGCTCCAACTACACCAACCATTTGACCAGGCTCGATGGTAAAGCTCACATCTTTCAGCATCGGTTCCTTGTCCATTGGATAGGTAAAGGTCACATTTTCAAAGCTAAGACTTCCAACCAACTCTTCATCTGGGACATCCTTGAAGGTCATGGCTGGCTCTGCATCCAGAATTTCTCGAATACGACGCATAGAAATCATGGCACGGCTGACAGAATTCCCCAAAAATCCAACCATGACAATGGTAAAGATAATCTGGCTTAGGTAATTGACAAAGGAAGCAATGGAACCAACAACTGACGGATCCGACTGAACCATCCCCGCAACTAGCCAAATAGAGAGGAAAACCGCCCCGTAGCCGACCAACATCATGAAAGGTTCCACTACTGAAAAGGCATAACCGATGTAAAGATTTTGACCGAGAAGCTCGTCTGAAACCTCCGTAAACTTAGCAAACTGCTCTTTTTCTTGGACAAAGGACTTGACCACACGAACCCCACGCAGATTTTCCTTGGCAATGGCATTGATGCGTTCAAGAAGGGTTTGAAACTTGGCAAAACGAGGCCCCATCATACCCATCATGACAGCAGTCAAACCAAAAATTAAGATCACCATGAGAACAATCACCCACCACAGAGAAGGTAGGGTTTGAACCGCCAAGATAAACGAACCGATGAACAAGAGGGGAAGTCTGAAAAGAATTTGGAAGGTCATCATGACCACGTTCTGAATCTGATTGATATCATTTGTCATGCGAACGACTAGATTTCCCGCATTAAATTGTTCAATATTGGCATAAGAAAAGGTTTGGATTTTACGGAAGGCATCCTCTCGAAGATCGGATGAAACTCCTTGGGCAATATAGGCTGCTAGGACAACATTAAGACCACCAGCAACTAGACCGACCAAGGCCACACCAATCAACCAAGCCCCTATACTATAAATGGCTTCATATTTCCCAGCAAGGAGGGCGTCTAACACTTCCTGCAGATAACGCGGTTGCAAAAGTGAACTAGCAACCATCAAGCCTGTCATCAGGAGCGAAGCCAAGGCCTGCCACTTGTAGGTTTTTATTTTCTGAATCAGCATACTTTCTCCTTAAAAAATAGACAAAAGGGAGCGACAATGCGTCAGCTCCTTCTCATTCTGTTTGTGTGATGTTATTCTAGCAAAAAAGTGGGAACTTGTCAAAGAAGTCTCCTTGATACAAATTAGTGCGCTTTCATCTACAGTAATGCATGATAAAGGTTTTTATGGTAAAATAGTAAAAAGAAGGTTATAAAGGAGGGGAATATGGAAAAACAAACCATCGCCGTCTTGGGGCCTGGTTCTTGGGGAACTGCCCTTTCACAAGTCTTAAATGACAATGGACACGAGGTACGTATTTGGGGAAACATTCCCGAGCAAATCAATGAAATTAATACCTATCATACTAACAAACACTACTTTAAAGATGTCGTTCTAGATGAAAATATCATTGCCTACACCGACTTAGCAGAGGCACTGAAAGATGTAGATGCGATTTTGTTTGTTGTCCCAACAAAAGTGACACGACTTGTTGCCCAACAAGTTGCAAAAACCTTGGACCATAGGGCTATCATCATGCACGCATCAAAGGGATTAGAACCTGATAGCCATAAACGATTATCAACCATCCTTGAAGAAGAAATTCCTGAACATCTCCGCAGTGATATTGTCGTTGTTTCAGGACCTAGTCATGCAGAAGAGACCATTGTGCGTGACCTGACTTTAATCACTGCTGCTTCTAAGAATTTACAAACAGCTCAATACGTTCAAGAACTCTTTAGTAATCACTACTTCCGACTTTATACCAATACGGATGTTATCGGGGTTGAAACTGCTGGTGCTCTTAAAAATATTATTGCTGTCGGTGCTGGAGCTTTACATGGTTTGGGATTTGGTGACAATGCTAAGGCAGCCATCATCGCTCGAGGTTTGGCAGAAATTACTCGTCTAGGGGTAGCACTCGGGGCCAGTCCATTGACCTATAGTGGCTTGTCTGGTGTAGGAGACTTGATCGTAACAGGAACCTCCATCCACTCTCGTAACTGGAGAGCCGGAGATGCCCTTGGTCGTGGAGAATCTCTAGCTAATATCGAAGCCAATATGGGCATGGTAATCGAAGGAATCTCAACGACTCGAGCAGCCTACGAACTAGCGCAAGAACTTGGAGTCTATATGCCCATTACACAAGCCATTTATCAAGTTATCTACCACGGAACCAATATCAAAGATGCCATTTATGACATCATGAACAATGAATTTAAAGCAGAAAATGAGTGGTCTTAACCCTCTAGAGAAAGGATTCTTATGACATCAAAAGTTAGAAAGGCAGTCATCCCTGCCGCTGGACTCGGGACTCGATTTTTACCAGCAACCAAAGCACTTGCTAAAGAAATGTTGCCAATTGTGGACAAACCAACTATCCAATTTATCGTCGAAGAAGCTCTTAAATCAGGTATTGAAGATATTCTGGTTGTCACTGGTAAATCAAAACGTTCTATTGAAGACCACTTTGACTCAAACTTTGAGCTTGAATACAACCTCAAAGAAAAAGGCAAACATGACTTGCTAAAATTAGTCGACGAAACAACTGGCATTCGCCTTCACTTTATCCGTCAAAGCCATCCTCGTGGTCTTGGCGATGCTGTCTTACAAGCAAAAGCTTTTGTGGCGAATGAACCCTTCGTTGTCATGCTTGGTGACGACCTAATGGATATCACAGATGACAACGCTATACCTTTGACAAAACAATTGATGAATGATTACGAGTCGACTCACGCATCAACAATTGCTGTTATGCCTGTCCCTCATGAAGAAGTTTCAGCATATGGAGTTATCGCTCCTCAGGGTGAAGGGATTAATGGTCTCTACAGTGTCGAAACTTTCGTTGAAAAACCAGCTCCAGAAGATGCTCCAAGTGATTTGGCAATCATCGGACGCTATCTTCTGACACCTGAAATTTTTGATATCTTAGAAAATCAAGCTCCTGGCGCTGGAAATGAAATCCAGCTTACCGACGCTATTGATACACTTAATAAAACGCAACGTGTTTTCGCTCGTGAATTTACAGGAGCTCGTTACGACGTTGGGGATAAGTTTGGCTTTATGAAAACATCTATTGACTATGCCCTCAAGCACCCACAAGTCAAAGATGACTTGAAAGATTACCTCATCCAATTGGGAAAAGAATTAGCTGAGGGGGAATAGAAGAATATTCCATGTAAAAATAAGAACTAGGATAGTTAATTATCCCAGTTCTTTTTATTTTATATTGCTATTCTTTAGAACATCCATAATCTAAAAAGAAATCTGTATTTCTTACTTACTCTACTTATATTTTATGAAAGTACAACGATATTATTTGTTTTTTAACAAAAATGCGGCCACAATAAGTTTGTATAATAAAATAAAAAGCACCGAATCGGTGCGCACTTTTTCAAGTTGTGTACGGACAAAGCCTTATTTTAACTTGCTGTGTTGTTTCGAATAGTTCCAACACTTTCATTGTATACTTTTCTATTAAAAATTGCAAGAATAAATTGTTATAAAATAGAATAACACTTCATTTTATAAGATTAAAAACTTACACATTGAAAACGTTTTACAATTTCTTGATTTTAATAGTCAAAAGATATATAATTTAGCTAAAGTTAATATATTAGCGTTTACTAATAAGAACTTAAAGAGTATAACCCAAAGGAGAAACCTAAATGAGCAACAAACCTTACTCTATCGGACTTGATATCGGAACAAACAGCGTCGGATGGGCCGTCATTACGGATGACTATAAGGTGCCATCAAAAAAGATGAAAGTTCTAGGCAATACTGATAAACACTTTATCAAGAAAAATCTAATTGGAGCTTTATTATTTGATGAAGGAACTACTGCTGAAGATAGACGTCTAAAACGAACCGCGCGCCGTCGCTATACACGTCGAAAAAATCGTCTTCGCTATCTTCAAGAAATCTTTTCTCCGGAAATAAGCAAGGTGGATAGTAGTTTCTTTCATCGATTAGATGACTCCTTTTTAGTTCCTGAGGATAAAAGAGGAAGTAAATATCCTATTTTTGCTACCTTAGCAGAAGAAAAAGAATATCATAAGAATTTCCCAACTATCTATCATTTGAGGAAACAGCTGGCGAACTCAAAAGAAAAAGCTGACTTGCGCTTAATCTATCTAGCATTAGCTCATATGATTAAATACCGCGGACATTTTTTATATGAAGAATCTTTCGATATTAAAAACAATGATATCCAAAAAATCTTTAACGAGTTTATAAGCATTTACGACAACACCTTTGAAGGAAGTTCACTTAGTGGGCAAAACGCACAAGTAGAAGCAATTTTTACCGATAAAATTAGTAAATCTGCAAAGAGAGAACGCGTTCTAAAACTCTTTCCTGATGAAAAGTCCACTGGTTTGTTTTCGGAATTTCTCAAGTTGATTGTAGGAAATCAAGCTGATTTCAAAAAACATTTTGACTTAGAAGAAAAAGCTCCACTACAATTCTCTAAAGATACCTATGATGAGGATTTGGAAAACTTGCTCGGACAAATTGTAGATGACTTTGCAGACCTTTTCGTGGCCGCTAAAAAACTCTATGATGCGATTCTTCTGTCAGGCATTTTGACTGTCACAGATCCTTCAACCAAGGCTCCACTGTCAGCATCTATGATTGAGCGCTATGAAAATCACCAAAAAGACTTGGCAGTTTTAAAACAATTCATCAAAACCAATCTTCCAGAAAAATATGTTGAAGTTTTTTCTGACCAATCAAAAGATGGGTATGCTGGATATATCGATGGTAAGACCACACAAGAAGCATTTTACAAATATATCAAAAATCTTCTCTCTAAATTCGACGGAGCAGATTATTTCCTTGATAAAATCGAACGTGAAGTTTTCTTGAGAAAACAACGCACCTTTGATAATGGTTCTATTCCTCATCAAATTCATCTTCAAGAAATGAATACCATTCTCCGTCGACAAGGAGAACATTATCCATTCCTGAAGGAAAATAAAGAAAAGATAGAAAAAATCTTGACTTTCCGTATTCCTTACTACGTTGGTCCATTGGCTCGTGGCAATCGTGATTTTGCTTGGCTTACTCGAAATTCCGACCAAGCAATAAGACCTTGGAATTTTGAAGAAATTGTTGATAAAGCAAGCTCTGCGGAAGACTTCATCAATAAGATGACTAACTATGACTTGTATCTGCCAGAAGAAAAAGTTTTGCCTAAACACAGTCTCTTGTATGAAACATTTGCTGTCTATAATGAATTAACAAAAGTAAAGTTTATTGCAGAAGGAATGAGAGACTATCAATTCCTTGACAGTGGACAGAAAAAGAAAATTATCAATCAATTATTCAAAAAGAAAAGAAAAGTAACTGAAGATAATATCATCGATTGTTTACAAAAGATTGATAACTACGATGGAATCGAACTAAAAGGAATTGAAAAACAATTTAACGCTAGTCTATCCACTTATCATGACATACTAAAAATTATCAGAGATAAAGAATTTATGGATGATCCTAAAAATGGAGATATTCTTGAAAATGTTATCCATACTCTCACAATTTTTGAAGATCGAGAAATGATTAAGCAACGACTTGCTCAATATAATTCTATATTTGATGAGAAAGTGATTAAGGCACTGTCTCGTAAACATTACACTGGTTGGGGTAAACTCTCTGCCAAATTGATTAACGGTATCAGGGATAAACAAACGGGGAAAACTATTCTTGACTACTTGATGGATGATGGCAAGAGCAATCGTAACTTTATGCAGTTAATAAAAGATGATGAACTTTCTTTCACTGAAATTATCCAAAAAGCACAAGTTGTGGGTGACACAGATAATTTACGACAAGTTGTTCAAAATCTTCCTGGAAGTCCTGCCATCAAAAAGGGAATTTTACAAAGTATTAAGATTGTTGATGAACTTGTCAAGGTTATGGGCCATGCTCCCGAGTCTATTGTGATTGAAATGGCACGAGAAAATCAGACTACTGCCAGAGGGAAAAAGAATTCCCAACAGAGATATAAGCGCATTGAAGATTCATTAAAAAATTTAGCTTCTGGACTTGATTCAAACATACTAAAAGAAAATCCAACAGATAATGTTCAACTTCAAAATGACCGTCTCTTCCTTTACTATCTCCAAAATGGGAAGGATATGTATACTGGAGAAGCTCTTAATATCAACCAACTGAGCAGCTATGACATTGACCACATCATCCCACAGGCCTTTATCAAGGATGATTCTCTTGATAACCGTGTCTTGACGAGTTCAAAGGATAATCGTGGGAAATCCGATAATGTTCCTAGTCTTGAAGTAGTTGAAAAGATGAAAGCTTTTTGGCAACAATTATTGGATTCTAAATTGATTTCAGAACGTAAATATAATAATCTAACCAAAGCAGAGCGAGAGCGAGGCGGGCTAAATGAGCTTGATAAAGTTGGCTTTATCAAACGCCAACTAGTTGAAACACGCCAAATCACAAAACATGTTGCTCAGATCTTGGATGCTCGGTTCAATAAAGAAGTGACTGAGAAGAATAAGAAGAACCGTAATGTCAAAATTATCACTTTGAAATCCAACATGGTTTCCAACTTCCGTAAAGAATTTGGGTTATACAAGGTACGGGAAATCAATGACTACCACCACGCGCATGATGCCTATTTAAATGCAGTGGTTGCTAAGGCCATCCTTAAGAAATATCCTAAACTAGAGCCTGAATTCGTTTATGGCGACTATCAAAAGTACGATCTTAAGCGCTACATCTCAAAATCCAAAGATCCTAAAGAAGTCGAAAAAGCAACTGAAAAGTATTTCTTCTACTCAAACTTGTTGAACTTCTTCAAAGAAGAGGTGCATTACGCAGACGGAACCATCGTAAAAAGAGAAAATATCGAATACTCTAAAGACACTGGAGAAATCGCTTGGAATAAGGAAAAAGATTTCGCAACAATCAAAAAAGTGCTTTCCTTTCCTCAGGTGAATATTGTGAAGAAAACAGAAGAACAAACCGTTGGACAAAATGGCGGTCTGTTTGATAATAATATTGTGTCCAAGGAAAAAGTAGTTGACGCAAGTAAACTAATCCCGATCAAATCTGGTCTATCACCTGAAAAATATGGTGGCTATGCAAGACCTACAATCGCTTATTCAGTTCTGGTAACATACAAGCAAAATAATAAAATTAAAAACACAATGGTCGGCATTCCAGTGCTTACTAAATTAGAATTTGAAAGAGACCCTAATTTATATTTAAGAAATCTAGGAATCAACAATGTTTCACATGTAATAAAATTAGTTAAGCATACTGTATTGGAATTTAAACATAAATACGGAACCTATAGGAGATTTATAGTTAGCAATCAAGAATTGAAACGTGCAAATCAGATTTTTGTCACTACTAAACAAATGAAACTGATTTCTCAATATACCACTTTGGATAAAAATGAGCACGATAGCTTGTTAAAAAACAATCAACAACTTATACAATCAATTTGGAATCAATTTCTAGAATTTATGTTAGCAACAGACTTGGTTAATAAAAAACAGTATGATGAGCTTATTTTAACCAATAACCAAACTATTGAAGAATGTAGAAATATTATGAATAGGGTCATCACCACTTTATCTTTTACTAATATTAATGCTGGACAGAAAAAAATAATATTCGATGATACGTTATCATTACCTATAAAAAGATGGCAATTCGCTGACAGCGATAAAATGGTTAAAAAAATAATAGAATCCACCCTCATCCACCAATCCATCACTGGTCTTTACGAGACTCGGATTGACTTAAGCAAACTGGGAGAAGACTAATGGGATGGAGAACCGTTGTTGTCAATACGCACTCTAAGCTCTCCTACAAGAACAATCACTTGATTTTTAAAGATGCCTCTCGGACAGAGTTGATTCACCTGTCCGAGGTGGACATCCTACTTTTAGAGACGACGGATATCGTTCTCTCCACTATGCTGATTAAACGTTTGGTGGATGAAAATATTCTAGTCATCTTTTGTGATGACAAACGCTTGCCAACGGCATACTTAATGCCCTACTACGGTCGGCACGATTCCAGTTTGCAACTCTCTCGGCAAATTGCTTGGAATGAAGATGTAAAGGCGGAAATCTGGACAACCATCATTGCACAAAAAATTCTCAATCAGGCTTTTTATCTAGGGAGTTGTGGTTTTCTGGAAAAGAGCCAGTCAGTCATCGATCTCTATCATGGGTTGGATTTATTTGATCCTAGCAATCGTGAGGGTCATGCTGCTCGGATTTATTTTAACACCTTGTTTGGAAATGATTTTAGCCGTGAACAAGATAATGATGTCAATGCTGCCTTAGACTATGGTTACACCTTGATTTTGAGTATGTTTGCGCGTGAGATTGTCTTGTCTGGCTGCATGACTCAGTTTGGCTTGAAACATGCCAACCAGTTCAATCAATTCAACCTAGCTAGCGATATTATGGAACCTTTTCGTCCGATTATTGACAGAATCGTCTATGAAAATCGAAGCAGTTCTTTTGTCAAAATCAAGCGAGAACTTTTTACCATTTTCTCAGACACCTTCCACTACAATGGCAAAGATATGTACCTGTCCAATATCGTCAGTGACTATACTAAGAAAGTCATCCAAGCTCTCAATCAACCCGAGAAAGGAGTTCCTGAGTTTAGGATATGAGTTATCGATATATGCGTATGATTTTAATGTTTGATATGCCCGTTGATACCGCAGAGGAACGCAAGGCCTATCGGAAATTTCGGAAGTTCCTCATAGATGAGGGATTTATCATGCACCAATTCTCCATCTATAGCAAACTTTTGCTCAACAACTCTGCTAATAACGCCATGATTGAGCGACTCAAAACTCACAACCCTAAAAAAGGAAACATTACTCTCTTAACCGTTACAGAAAAGCAATTTTCTCGCATGATCTACTTAAATGGCGAGCGAAATACCAGTGTAGCAAACTCCGATGCACGTTTAGTCTTTCTAGGAGAGGAGCCTAGAGATGAAGATTAATTTCCCATTATTAGATGAACCATTGGCTATTGAAAATGCAACCTTTTTAGTGTTGGAAGACCAGTTTACCTTTTCGACTATCGTCAAGCAGTTCTACCAGTACACTGATGATGGGGACTTGAAATTATTTGATAGAAATCTAAAATCTCTGAAAGAGTCTGAGTTACTGGTAATAACGGATGTCTTAGGATACAATCTCAACTCCTCTTCTATGCTCAAGCTGATACATGCAGATCTTGAAAATCAGCTTAATGACAAGCCAGAAGTCAAATCCATGATTGAAAAACTGGTAGCTACGATTACAGAATTGTTAGCATTTGAGTGCTTAGAAAATGAACTAGACCTAGAGTACGATGAAATCACCATTCTAGAGTTGATCGATGCTCTAGGGGTCAAAGTTGAAACTCTGAGTGATACACCTTTCGAAAAGATGCTAGAAATTGTCCAGGTTTTTAAATATCTTTCCAAAAAGAAACTCCTTGTCTTCATCAATGCGTCCGCCTATCTATCAAAGGATGAGTTAGTAAATCTGATAGAGTATATCCAACTCAATCAACTAAGGGTCTTATTTGTCGAACCTCGAAAAGTCTATGATTTTCCTCAATATGTGCTGGATCAAGACTATTTCTTGAACCCTGAAAATATGGTATAATAAGGGTAACAATTGGAGCCTGACGAGCTGAAGTCTGGCTGAGACGAATGGCGCGATTACGAAATTTCGTGAGAAAAATTTTTCTACGAGGTTTTAGAGCTGTGTTGTTTCGAATGGTTCCAAAACACCTTGCTATTTCTCACACAACCACGGGAAGTTTTAGAGCTGTGTTGTTTCGAATGGTTCCAAAACTCTCATACTCTTTTTCGTTTATGTAAGGATGTTTTAGAGCTGTGTTGTTTCGAATGGTTCCAAAACCATTTAGTCTTGATGGATTATCTGAAACTGGTTTTAGAGCTGTGTTGTTTCGAATGGTTCCAAAACGTACGTCACGCTTGAAGGTAAAATGTTCTGGTTTTAGAGCTGTGTTGTTTCGAATGGTTCCAAAACTCAATGCTTTTTACAACTTATGTTGCTATTGTTTTAGAGCTGTGTTGTTTCGAATGGTTCCAAAACTTAACCTTGATAAAGTGGCGCTAGACATTGGTTTTAGAGCTGTGTTGTTTCGAATGGTTCCAAAACACAGACGTTTATTGGAAAGTCTCCTTGGCTGTTTTAGAGCTGTGTTGTTTCGAATGGTTCCAAAACTAGTCCGTATGCAAGACAAAATGCTCCGCTGTTTTAGAGCTGTGTTGTTTCGAATGGTTCCAAAACACAAAATAACGGATTTATCAAACGCTACATGTTTTAGAGCTGTGTTGTTTCGAATGGTTCCAAAACTTAACAAGCGCCTGTCTGACTGAAATGTAGGTTTTAGAGCTGTGTTGTTTCGAATGGTTCCAAAACCAGTTGGGAGTGAAGAATTTATGGGTTGGTGTTTTAGAGCTGTGTTGTTTCGAATGGTTCCAAAACCCAAGCCTTGCCGAACGCTTACAAGCTAACGGTTTTAGAGCTGTGTTGTTTCGAATGGTTCCAAAACTTTAGGAAATGAGACTAAACTTGAATTGTAGTTTTAGAGCTGTGTTGTTTCGAATGGTTCCAAAACAATTAAGAACGTCTAAATTAGATGCTCTTGGTTTTAGAGCTGTGTTGTTTCGAATGGTTCCAAAACATCCATCTATCTATTTAGAAGTTAATTCTTGTTTTAGAGCTGTGTTGTTTCGAATGGTTCCAAAACCAGACCTAGAAAACCTACTACCAAACTTGGGTTTTAGAGCTGTGTTGTTTCGAATGGTTCCAAAACCAAGTTGTTTAGGACCGAAGTCTAAATGAAGTTTTAGAGCTGTTTGTTTTAAATGGTTCCAAAACACATTAAAAGCTACTCATTTTTCAAGTAGCTTTTTTTCTTATTCAAGTTTACATATTAGTCGTCACAATCCCATTCCCTTGTAGAAAAGCAACACTGCGAGTCCTACGAATAACACTACCGCTCCTAACCTCTGGCTAGTACTATACATCCGTCTTTCTCCTCGGACTGGAAAGATAATTGCTAGAAATGCTCCACCAACTGCTCCCCCGATATGGCCTGCTAGGCTGATTCCTGGAATCAGAACACTTCCAATAATGTTAACCACAAAAAGTGTCAGATAAGATTGCCCTAGCTGTTGGATATAAGGATTACGCGTTGCATAGCGAAGAACAATAATCGCGGCAAATAGCCCATAAAGAGAGGTAGAGGCTCCTGCTGCTAAGGATTTGGGACTAAATACAAAAACAAAGAGATTGCCCATCATTCCTGATAAAAGATAGAGAAAGAAAAACTTCTTGGATCCGAAAATTTCCTCTACTTGCCTACCAAGATAATAAAGGGAAAGCATATTAACAATGAAATGCTCCCAACCAATATGAACAAAAATGGCTGAAAAGAGACGCCAAATTTGCTCAGGAAAGAGGCGAATAGCTGGCCCATACATGGCTCCAAATCGAAATAATGTATCTGCCCTGTCAAAGTTTCCGCCTGCAGTGACCAACATTAGTAAAAATACCAAGGCCGTCACTAAGAGGAAGAAACTCGTCACAGGGTAACGTCTATCAAAGATTTCCTTCATCAATTAATACCTCCTCAACAGGAATATCATGCTTTTCAGGTATAAAGTCCTGAATTTGACAAGGATAAACCGTACTCAAACTATGACCAGAAAAATGTTTCAGATAACGGTCATAATAGCCTCCACCGTATCCTATCCGATATCCTTTCGTCGTAAAAGCCAGACCAGGAACATGAATCAAATCAATCTGAGAGGCATCCACCACTTCCAAATCTCCCTGTGGCTCCAGTAATCCAAAGGAAGTTTTGACCAGTTGTTGCGAATTATAGACTACAAAGTCCATGCGCCCCTTGGGATAAGTTTTGGGTATCAGAACCTTCTTGCCGTCCTTCAGCGCCTGCTCAATCAATCCCTGCGTTTGAAACTCATGAGGGAAAGAGAGGTAGCTTGCGATGACCTTGGCTTCTTGGTAGAAGCGATGTTGTAAAAGTCGTTCTGTTAAAGCTTGGTCTATAGCCTGTTTTTGTTCTTGAGATAAAGCCTTCATTTCTTGCAAGACTTGCTTACGTAATTCCGATTTCATAGACAACCCCTCTACTCTGCTGCCTTCTTTTTCAGGAAACTAGAGACCGCGTCCACCCCAATAGCTAAGGCTTCTTCCTTAGGACTCATCTGAGGGTGATGAAGGGCGTAGGGACTATCAATACCTAGCCAGAACATAACGCCATCAACTTTTGAAAGGAGATAACCAAAGTCTTCACCTGTCATAGCAGGTTCGATATCAATCAACTCGATTCCCTCTTTTTCTTCAAAGAAGTCCATCAGTTCACGCGCCAAGGCTGGATTATTCTCAACAGGCAGATAACCACCTTGCTTGAGTTCCACTTCGACTTCCATATCAAAGGCTGCTGCAACTCCTTCTGCAACTGTTTTGACCCGCTTTTGCACCAAGAGACTCATGTCCTGTGTCAAAGCCCGAATAGTTCCATGTAAAAAGGCTGTGTCTGTGATGACATTGTTGGTTGTTCCGGCTTGGAAAAGACCAAAGGTCACCACTGCTCCCTCGATTGGATTAACATTGCGGCTAACCACTGACTGTACTTGGGTCACAAAGTAACTAGCAGCCACCAAGGCATCATTAGCTTCATGTGGAAAGGCTGCGTGGCCACCTTTGCCTTTGAAACGGATTTTCACCTCACAAGTTCCTGCAAAGAGTGTATGAGTATTGGTCGCAATCTGTCCAACCTTCAAATCTGGACGGACATGGAGTCCATAAAATTGGTCTGGTAACCAATCTCCAAAAGCGCCATCCTCATACATGAGCATGCCACCAGCTTCATTCTCTTCAGCAGGCTGAAATAGGAAGAGCAAATTATTTTTAGGTTGCTCTTCAAGGGCTCGCTCAAGACAGCCCAAAGCAATAGTCATGTGGAAATCATGGCCACAAGCGTGCATACGACCTTGGTGCTGAGAAGCGAAAGGAAGACCTGTTTGTTCGACAATAGGCAGGCCATCAATATCTGTTCTCCAACCAATGGTACGCTCTGGCTGACTTCCCTGCAAATAAACCAAAATCCCTGTCCTCCAAGTTCGAACTTGGACAAAATCCTTGCCCGCAGTCAATTTCTCAATCACATCCAGCAAATAAGCCTGAGTCTTGAACTCCTCCAAGCCAATCTCTGGAATCTGGTGCAAATCTCGTCTAGTCTGAATCAAATCTAACATCTATCTGTCCTCCTATATAGCAGAAAGAGGCTAGAAAAGAGTTCCGCCTCTATTTTTCATTTACAATTACAAGGTACGAAGCGCATCTTCTAGCGCTGTTTTTTGTTGAGTTTGGGCATCAATCTCTTTGATGATACGAGCTGGAACACCTGCTACCACCACGTTTTCTGGGACATCTTGGGTAACGATAGCTCCTGCCGCGACAACTGAACCACTACCGATTTGAACTCCTTCGATAACCACTGCATTGGCCCCGATGAGAACATTGTCTCCGACACGGACTGGTTCAGCACTAGCTGGCTCAATCACACCTGCCAAAACTGCACCTGCACCAACGTGACTGTTTTTCCCCACGATAGCACGGCCACCAAGGATAGCACCCATGTCAATCATGGTTCCTGCACCAATTTCAGCACCGATATTGATAACTGCTCCCATCATGATAACAGCATTGTCACCAATTTCAACCTGATCACGGATAATCGCACCCGGCTCAATACGAGCGTTGATAGCACGTTTATCTAGCAAGGGAACTGCAGAATTACGAGCGTCTTGCTCAACAACATAGTCTTGATTTTCTACCAAGCCATCGAGAAGAGGAGCTACATCCTTCCAGTCTCCAAATAGGACATTCCCTAGTTTGACAACAGAGCTAGGTACAGCAGTTGCAAGTTCTCCCTCAAAGGTTACTTTTACACTGGTTTTCTTCTCAGCATTGGCGATAAATTGGATAATTTCTTGTGCGTTCATTTTTGTAGCAGTCATAGGCGCCTCCTAGTTCATTTTAATGATACCTATTCTACCAAAAAAGGCCTCAAATTTGAAGCTTTTTTGTTTGTTTTTAGGGATGATTTTTAGGGATGTGAGATAAAACGTGCTGTCGGTAAAAGCAAGCTCCTACCGATACAAGCTAAAAACACTCTTCACAACTATCTCCCCGTGTTTTATTGACTATTCTAGTATAGCACACTTTTAGAATTAAGAACGGACTTTTTATTTACTTTCTTTCGCTTCTTCTATCGATAGGAAAATCATGGGCAAAATAATCAAGGCCATAGCTAGAAGGAGGGACCAATCCACTACCAAGCCTAAAAACAAAACACTCAAGAGAGCAGAAGAGAGAGGTTCACTGGCACTGATAACGGAAACAACCAGAGGAGAAACCAAGGAAACAGCCTTCATGGAAATAAAAAAGGCAAAAGCTGTCCCAAAAAAAGCGATAATGAGACAAATCAAAATACTCCAAATATCAGGAACAAAGGAAAGCTGATAAACCGGCGAGAGGACATTGCTAAATAAACCGGCCAAAATCATCCCCCACCCAACCGTGGGTACAAAACCATATCTCTTAGCGAAAGGCTGAGGTAGGATAACATTAAACATGACCCCCATGGCACTCAGCAAACCTGTAATAAGGGCCAGTGGCGTCATGGATAACTGAGAGAGATCCCCTTTTGTCGCCATCAAGCAAACACCCAACATGGCAACCAAAACATAGAAAATAGCGCTTTTTGACGCTCGTTTTTGATAAACCAAACGATTGTAAAAGAGGATAAAGACAGGACTGATAAACTGTAAAATAGTTGCTGTAGCTGCATTTGAGTATTCTACACAGAGATAGAAAAAATACTGAACTGAAAAAATCCCCAAAATAGAATAAGCTAAAAAGGGCAGGTAATTTTTCTTATCTCGCCAAATATCTAGCACTTGCGATTTTAATTGCACTGCAGACCAAATGAGCACAAGACTCCCTGCCAGTGTCAAACGCATAGAGGTAATCCAGCCAGAGGACACTTGATAATAAGTAAAGAAATATTCTCCTAAAATTCCACAGATTCCCCAGATTAAGCCGGATAGGAGCGAATAAATTGTTCCTTTAACAATCTTTTTCTGATACTGATTCATACCTTTATTGTAACACGAAAGGAAAAAAGAAAAAAGTGGCAATAGAAAAGTCCCATAAGATCTATAATGAAAAGTTACCAAACAACTCATTAGAAAGAATCATATGGAACAACTACACTTTATCACAAAACTACTCGATATTAAAGATCCTAATATCCAAATTATGGATGCTATCAATAAGGGTAACTTCTCAAAGTAACTTCCACTTTTACTAGCGGTGTAACTTAGTTTGGGAATTTAGCTGTTATCAATAGGAATACCCACAAGTAAATCATCTCTAAACTGGAATACGATGCCCCATCTTGTCCTCATTGTGGGAAGTCAAATGAAGAAATATGACTTTCAAAAACTGTCTAAGATTCCTTACCTTGAAACGACTGGTATGACTGCTAGAATTCTGCTTAGCAAGCGTCGATTCAAGTGCTATCACTGTTCAAAAACGATAGTGGCTGAGACTTCTATCGTCAAGAGGAATCACCAAATCCCTCGTATCATCAACCAAAAGATTACTCAAAAGCTGATTGAAAAGACTTCTATGACCGATATTTCACATCAGCTAGCCATTTCAACTTCAACTGTCATTCGTAAGCTCAATGACTTTCACTTTGAGTGTAACTTTAGCCATTTGCCTGAAATTATGCCCTTGGACGTTAAAACAGTCAGGTGAGTGACTGTTTCAATCGGTAGATGAAGATGAGGTTCATTGAGCAAGATTTTGATAATCTCAGTATCATAGCTGTTCTTGAGGGTAGAACACAAACTATCATCCGAAATAACTTTCTTCGCTACCATAGAGCTGTTCGCTGTCAGGTAAAAATTATTACTATGGATCTGTTTAGTCCTTATAATGACTTGGTTAAACAGCTTCGCTTTCGAATTTCTAGGCTCAGGCTGAAACAGTCTCCCAGACTGTTTCACTCCCAAACGCTAAAATCGTGTTGGATCGTTTCCATATTATTGTCCAACACATGAGCCGTGCTATGAGTTGTGTGCGTGCCCAAACTAATAAAGAAATTCTAGACAAGCTTTTGAGCTATTCAGAAGACTTGAAACACCACTATCATTTCTATGACTCTTGCCTTTTCACTTTCAGAATAAGGAACCGGATAAATTTTTCGGGCTCATTGAGGACAATCTAAAGGAGGTTCATCCCCTTTTTCAGACTGTCTTTAAAACATTTCTAAAGGACAAAGAGAAAATCGTCAACACCCTTCAATTCCCCTATTCAAATGCCAAACTGGACGCGACTAATAATCTCATCAAACTAATCAAACGAAATGCCTTTGGTTTCCGAAACTTTGTAAACTTCAAAAACGGATTTTTATCTCCCTAAATATCAAAAAGAACGGACAAAATGTGGCCTTTCTCGAGCTTAGCTTTTCTTCAACCCACTACAGTTAACAATGAGCCAATAAAAAAGAGAGAAGCAAACTGATTCTCTCTTAATGTATATAATATCTAGTTAAACAAAAAAAGATACGCTTACATATCTCTGTAATGAATCGGGAAGACAGGATTCGAACCTGCGACACCTTGGTCCCAAACCAAGTACTCTACCAAGCTGAGCTACTTCCCGAGTTAAATAGAAAAATGCACCCTAGAGGAGTCGAACCTCTAACCGCCTGATTCGTAGTCAGGTACTCTATCCAGTTGAGCTAAGGGTGCTCATTAGTTTATGCCGAGGACCGGAATCGAACCGGTACGATCGTTACCAATCGCAGGATTTTAAGTCCTGTGCGTCTGCCAGTTCCGCCACCCCGGCCTCTCTAAGCGAACGACGGGATTCGAACCCGCGACCCCCACCTTGGCAAGGTGGTGTTCTACCACTGAACTACGTTCGCACTGTTTTCTTCTATCTAAAAATGCCGGCTACATGACTTGAACACGCGACCCTCTGATTACAAATCAGATGCTCTACCAACTGAGCTAAGCCGGCTCATTTATTATATCTTAATGCGGGTTAAGGGACTTGAACCCCCACGCCGTTAAGCGCCAGATCCTAAATCTGGTGCGTCTGCCAATTCCGCCAAACCCGCATATATGACCCGTACTGGGCTCGAACCAGTGACCCATTGATTAAAAGTCAATTGCTCTACCAACTGAGCTAACGAGTCTAAAATAACTTACGTTATCTTAAACGGTCCCGACGGGAATCGAACCCGCGATCTTCGCCGTGACAGGGCGACGTGATAACCGCTACACTACGGGACCTTTGGGAGTTAACGGGATCGAACCGCTGACCCTCTGCTTGTAAGGCAGATGCTCTCCCAGCTGAGCTAAACTCCCTAGAGCTAAGCGACTTCCATATCTCACAGGGGGCAACCCCCAACTACTTCCGGC
>NZ_JAJNSA010000038.1:0-23828 GCF_027497875.1 Streptococcus sp. SM3
CTGCGCGTGAATTTTCAGGAGAATAAAAGAGATGACAGAAAAAGAAATTTTTGACCGTATTGTGACCATTATCCAAGAGCGACAGGGAGAGGACTTTGTCGTGACAGAATCCTTGAGTCTGAAAGACGACTTGGATGCGGACTCAGTTGACTTGATGGAGTTTATCTTGACACTGGAAGATGAATTTAATATCGAAATCAGTGATGAGGAAATTGACCAACTCCAAAGTGTAGGGGATGTGGTAGAAGTCGTCAAAAGTAAAGAATAGCAAGAAACAAGATAAGAGGAGCTGCATGTTGCTGAGAGTGTAAATCAACATCCTATTTGACAATTTAATCTTTATAAATACATATTTTAGGCATGACGTTTGTTCTGCCTATTTTTTGTCAAGAAAGTGCAATTGAGGTGTTTATTTGGAGTTTTACATGTATTTTTGATAAAATAGGCGTAGAAATTAGGAAAGTTGAAGAAAAGAAATGAAGAAGGTTTTAGGATATTTTTTAGTATTTGTTTTTCTATTTTTGATGAATATTTTCATCTTTAAGATACTAGCAACCCTGGGATTTCAGCTGACAATGAGTGAAAAGAGTTATATTGTACCACCGCTGTTTTCGATTATCGTTTTGTACATGATTGACAAAAGAATTAGGAAGAAAAAGAAATAAATATATATATATATATATATATATATATTAGGTAGGGCGTTTGTTCTGCCTATTTTTTTATCCAAAAAGTGCAGTTGGGAGGGAGATAGGCGCATTTGGGAAGGAAGTCCAGTTTTTGTTTGGGGATTGGGGTAAGATAGTTGTTATCAGATGAGTTTATACTCTTCGAAAATCAAATTCAAACCACGTCAACGTCGCCTTGCCATGTAGATGTTACTGACTTCATCAGTTCTATCTACAACCTCAAAGCCGTGCTTTGAGTAACCTGCGGCTAGTTTCCTAGTTTGCTCTTTGATTTTCATTGAGTATTAGGAAAAGGAGATGAATATGAAATTTGGGAAACGTCACTATCGTCCGCAGGTGGATCAGATGGACTGCGGTGTAGCTTCATTAGCCATGATTTTTGGCTACTATGGTAGCTACTATTCTTTGGC
The DNA here is from genome assembly GCF_027497875.1 of Streptococcus sp. SM3. Next base: position 1,100 of record NZ_JAJNSA010000038.1, read on the forward strand.
TCACTTGCGAGAATTGGCCAAGACGACCATGGATGGGACGACGGCTTTGGGCTTGGTCAAGGTGGCAGAGGAGATTGGCTTTGAGACGCGAGCAATTAAGGCGGATATGACGCTCTTTGACTTGCCAGATTTGACCTTTCCTTTTGTTGCTCATGTGCTTAAGGAAGGAAAATTACTCCACTACTATGTGGTGACTGGGCAGGATAAGGATAGCATTCATATTGCCGATCCAGATCCTGGGGTGAAATTGACCAAACTGCCACGTGAGCGTTTTGCGGAAGAATGGACAGGAGTGACTCTGTTTATGGCACCTAGTCCAGACTACAAGCCTCATAAGGATCAAAAGAATGGTCTGCTCTCTTTTATCCCTATATTAGTGAAGCAGCGTGGCTTGATTGCTAATATCGTTTTGGCGACGCTCTTGGTAACCGTGATTAATATTGTGGGTTCTTATTATCTGCAGTCTATCATTGATACCTATGTGCCAGATCAGATGCGTTCGACGTTGGGGATTATTTCTATTGGGCTGGTGATTGTTTATATTCTTCAGCAGATCTTGTCTTACGCTCAGGAGTATCTCTTACTTGTTTTGGGGCAACGCTTATCGATTGATGTGATTTTGTCCTATATCAAGCATGTTTTTCACCTGCCTATGTCCTTTTTTGCGACACGCAGGACAGGGGAAATCGTGTCTCGTTTTACAGATGCCAACAGTATCATTGATGCGCTGGCTTCGACCATTCTTTCGATTTTCCTAGATGTGTCAACGGTTGTCATTATTTCCCTTGTTTTATTTTCACAAAATACCAATCTCTTTTTCATGACCTTATTGGCGCTTCCTATCTACACAGTGATTATATTTGCTTTTATGAAGCCGTTTGAAAAGATGAATCGGGATACCATGGAAGCCAATGCGGTTCTGTCTTCTTCTATCATTGAGGACATCAACGGTATTGAGACTATCAAGTCCTTGACCAGTGAGAGTCAGCGTTACCAAAAGATTGACAAGGAATTTGTGGATTATCTGAAAAAATCCTTTACCTATAGTCGGGCAGAGAGTCAGCAAAAGGCTCTGAAAAAAGTTGCCCATCTCTTGCTCAATGTCGGCATTCTCTGGATGGGGGCTGTTCTGGTCATGGATGGCAAGATGAGTTTGGGGCAGTTGATTACCTATAATACCTTGCTTGTTTACTTTACCAATCCTTTGGAAAATATCATCAATCTGCAAACTAAGCTTCAGACAGCGCAGGTTGCCAATAACCGTCTGAATGAGGTTTATCTGGTAGCTTCTGAGTTTGAGGAGAAGAAAACGGTTGAGGATTTGAGTTTGATGAAGGGAGATATGGACTTTAAGCAGGTTTCCTACAAGTATGGCTATGGTCGAGATGTTTTGTCAGATATCAATTTGACCATTCCCCAAGGTTCTAAGGTGGCTTTTGTGGGGATTTCAGGATCAGGTAAGACGACCTTGGCCAAAATGATGGTTAATTTTTACGACCCAAGTCAGGGAGAGATTAGTCTGGGTGGTGTCAATCTCAATCAGATTGACAAAAAGGCCCTGCGCCAGTATATTAACTATCTGCCTCAACAGCCCTATGTCTTTAACGGAACGATTTTGGACAATCTTCTCCTTGGAGCCAAGGAGGGAACGACACAGGAAGATATCTTACGGGCGGTCGAATTGGCAGAGATTCGGGAGGACATTGAGCGCATGCCACTAAATTACCAGACGGAATTGACTTCGGATGGGGCAGGAATCTCAGGTGGTCAACGTCAGAGAATTGCTCTGGCGCGTGCTCTCTTGACAGATGCGCCTGTCTTGATTTTGGATGAGGCGACCAGCAGTTTGGATATTCTGACAGAGAAGCGGATTGTAGATAATCTTATGGCTTTAGACAAGACCTTGATTTTCATCGCCCACCGCTTGACCATTGCTGAGCGGACAGAGAAGGTGGTTGTTTTGGATCAGGGCAAGATTGTTGAAGAAGGAAAGCATGCTGATTTGCTTGCACAGGGTGGATTTTACGCCCATTTGGTCAATAGCTAGAAAGAGGAGAGGATGAAACCAGAATTTTTAGAAAGTGCGGAGTTTTATAATCGTCGTTACCATAATTTTTCCAGTCGGGTGATTGTCCCCATGTCGCTTTTGCTCGTGTTTTTGCTTGGCTTTGCAACATTTGCAGAGAAGGAGATGAGTTTGTCTACTAGAGCTACTGTCGAGCCTAGTCGTATCCTGGCAAATATCCAGTCAACTAGCAACAATCGCATTCTTGTTAATCATTTGGAAGAAAATAAGCTGGTAAAAAAGGGAGAACTGTTGGTTCAATATCAAGAAGGGGCAGAGGGTGTCCAAGCGGAGGCCTATGCTAGTCAGTTGGACATGCTCAAGGATCAAAAAAAGCAATTGGAGTATTTGCAAAAGAGTCTGCAAGAAGGGGAGAACCACTTTCCAGAGGAGGATAAATTTGGCTACCAAGCCACCTTTCGCGACTACCTCAGCCAAGTGGCTAGTCTTAGGGCTAGTACATCGCAACAAAATGAGACCATCGCGTCCCAGAATGCAGCAGCTAGTCAAACCCAAGCTAAAATCGGCAACCTCATCAGCCAAACAGAGGCTAAAATTCGCGATTACCAGACAGCTAAGTCAGCTATTGAAACAGGTGCTTCCTTGGCCAGTCAGAATCTAGCCTACTCTCTCTACCAGTCCTATAAGTCTCAAGGTGAGGAAAATCCGCAATCTAAGGCACAAGCAGTTGCGCAAGTTGAAGCACAGCTTTCTCAGTTAGAATCTAGTCTTGCTACTTACCGTATCCAGTATGCAGGTTCGGGTGCCCAACAAGCCTATGCATCAGGCTTAAGTAGTCAATTGGAGTCTCTCAAATCCCAACACTTGGCAAAGGTTGGTCAGGAATCGACCCTTCTAGACCAGAAAATCTTGGAGGCAGAGTCAGGTAAGAAGGTACAGGGAAATCTTTTAGATAAGGGGAAAATTACGGCGAGTGAGGATGGGGTGCTTCATCTTAATTCTGAGACCAGTGATTCTACCATGGTAGCAGAGGGGACTCTACTAGCCCAACTCTATCCGTCCTTGGAAAAAGAAGGGAAAGCCAAACTAACAGCTTATCTTAGTTCAAAGGATGTAGCAAGGATCAATATCGGTGATTCTATTCGCTATACTACGACTCATGATGCCAAGAATCAACTTTTCCTAGATTCTACTATTACCAGCATCGATGCTACAGCTACCAAGACTGAGAAAGGGAATTTCTTTAAAATTGAGGCGGAGACTAATCTAACTTCTGAGCAGGCTGAAAAACTTCGATATGGGGTGGAAGGTCGCCTGCAGATGATTACGGGCAAGAAAAGTTATCTACGTTATTATTTGGATCAATTTTTGAACAAAGAGTAATGTTCGTGTTCTTAGAGTTAAATGATTTTTAAACTGTGAGAAAGATTCTTCTTGCAGTTTTTTTCTTTATGATTTCCGCCACACAATTATTATTTATTCGGTTAAATTCTTGTAATTTTAGGTTTTTTATGGTAGAATGTGCTCAAGTAATACGAAAGGCGAACTTTAAAATGTCAAAACAATTGATCTATTCGGGAAAAGCTAAAGATATCTATACAACTGAGGATGAAAATCTTATTATTTCAACTTATAAGGACCAAGCGACTGCTTTCAATGGTGTTAAGAAGGAGCAGATTGCTGGTAAGGGAGTGTTGAATAATCAGATTTCATCTTTTATTTTTGAGAAATTAAATGCGGCTGGTGTGGCGACTCACTTTGTGGAGAAACTTTCAGATACAGAACAACTCAATAAAAAGGTTGAGATTATTCCTCTCGAGGTTGTGCTTCGCAACTACACGGCTGGTTCCTTTTCAAAACGTTTTGGCGTAGACGAAGGTATTGCATTTGAAACTCCGATTGTCGAATTTTACTATAAAAATGATGATTTGGATGATCCATTTATCAATGACGAGCATGTGAAATTCCTACAGATTGCGGATGACCAGCAGATTGCCTACTTGAAGGAAGAAACGCGTCGTATTAATGAACTTTTGAAAGGCTGGTTTGCTGAGATTGGGCTTAAGTTGATTGACTTTAAGCTAGAGTTCGGTTTTGATAAGGATGGCAAAATCATCTTGGCAGACGAATTTTCACCAGATAACTGCCGTTTGTGGGATGCGGATGGCAATCACATGGACAAGGATGTTTTCCGTAGAGGATTGGGAGAGCTAACAGACGTTTATGAAGTTGTCTGGGAGAAGTTGCAAGGTTTGAAATAATCTGTTTGCAACGGAAAACCTTCGTCTCTCAACTAAAAGGACTCAGGCTGAAAAGGTCCCACAGACCTTTTCACTCCGTAGGGGATTGGGAGAACTAACAGACGTTTACGAAGTTGTTTGGGAGAAGTTGCAGGGGTTGAAATAACAACCTCAAAGTCGTTGGAAACATTGTAAGAGCTGAAATAAAGGAATAAGGATTGATGGATAAACGTATTTTTGTTGAAAAAAAGGCTGATTTTCAGGTCAAGTCAGAGAGTTTGGTTAGAGAACTCCAGCATAACTTGGGGCTTTCAACTTTGAAAAGTATTCGCATCGTGCAAGTGTATGATGTATTTGACTTGGCAGAGGACCTGTTTGCGCCTGCAGAGAAACACATTTTCTCTGAGCAGGTGACAGACCATGTCTTGGATGAAGCAGCTGTGCAGGCGGATTTTGCCAACTATGCTTTCTTTGCCATTGAAAGCCTACCAGGGCAGTTTGATCAGCGTGCAGCTTCTTCACAGGAAGCCTTGCTTTTACTAGGAAGTTCAAGTGATGTAAAGGTTAATACAGCCCAACTTTACTTGGTGAATAAAGATATTGATGCGACTGAGTTGGAAGCAGTCAAGAACTATCTGCTCAATCCAGTTGATTCTCGTTTCAAGGACATCATGACAGGGATTGCCAAGCAAGAATTTTCAGAGTCAGACAAGACCATTCCTAAATTGACTTTCTTTGAAAACTATACAGCAGAAGACTTTGCTCGCTACAAGGCCGAGCAAGGGATGGCCATGGAAGTGGATGATTTGCTTTTTATCCAAGACTACTTCAAGTCAATCGGACGCGTGCCAACTGAGACAGAGCTCAAGGTTTTGGATACTTACTGGTCTGACCACTGCCGTCACACGACGTTTGAGACAGAGTTGAAACACATCGACTTTTCAGCTTCTAAATTCCAAAAACAATTACAGGCAACCTATGACAAATATATCACTATGCGCGATGAGTTGGGGCGTTCTGAAAAACCACAAACCTTGATGGATATGGCCACTATTTTCGGTCGTTATGAGCGTGCCAATGGACGTTTGGATGATATGGAAGTGTCAGACGAGATTAATGCTTGCTCAGTAGAAATCGAAGTGGATGTTGATGGTGTGAAAGAGCCATGGCTCCTAATGTTCAAGAATGAAACTCACAACCACCCAACGGAAATTGAGCCATTTGGTGGAGCGGCTACTTGTATCGGTGGTGCTATTCGCGACCCATTGTCAGGTCGCTCATATGTCTACCAAGCCATGCGAATCTCAGGTGCGGGTGACATTACAGCACCGATTTCTGAAACTCGCGCTGGGAAATTGCCACAACAAGTTATTTCTAAAACAGCGGCTCATGGTTATTCTTCATATGGTAACCAAATTGGGCTTGCGACGACCTACGTTCGTGAATACTTCCACCCAGGCTTTGTAGCTAAACGTATGGAACTTGGTGCCGTTGTTGGTGCGGCTCCTAAGGGCAATGTTGTCCGTGAAAAACCGGAAGCGGGAGATGTGATTATCCTCCTTGGAGGTAAGACTGGACGTGATGGTGTCGGTGGTGCGACGGGCTCTTCTAAGGTTCAAACGGTTGAGTCTGTAGAGACTGCTGGTGCTGAGGTTCAAAAAGGAAATGCCATCGAAGAACGTAAGATTCAGCGCCTCTTCCGTAATGGCAATGTCACTCGTCTTATCAAGAAATCTAATGACTTTGGTGCAGGTGGCGTCTGTGTGGCTATCGGTGAATTGGCAGACGGTCTTGAAATTGACCTTAACAAGGTGCCTCTTAAATACCAAGGCTTGAATGGTACCGAAATTGCCATCTCTGAATCTCAAGAACGGATGGCTGTGGTGGTTCGTCCTGAGGATGTAGATGCCTTCGTTGCGGAATGTAACAAAGAAAATATTGATGCTGTTGTTGTTGCGACAGTAACTGAAAAACCAAATCTTGTCATGCACTGGAATGGTGAGACAATCGTGGACTTGGAGCGTCGTTTCCTTGATACAAACGGTGTGCGCGTGGTCGTCAATGCTAAGGTTGTGGACAAGGATGTCAAGCTCCCAGAAGAGCGCACAACAAACTCTGATACACTTGAAGCTGATACCCTTGCGGTTCTATCTGATTTGAATCATGCGAGTCAAAAAGGATTACAGACTATCTTTGACTGCTCTGTTGGACGTTCTACGGTTAATCACCCACTTGGTGGTCGCTACCAACTTACACCAACTGAGGCTTCTGTACAGAAATTGCCAGTTCAACACGGTGTAACTCACACTGCATCAGTCATGGCTCAAGGTTTTAACCCTTATGTAGCAGAATGGTCTCCATACCACGGTGCTGCCTATGCAGTAATCGAAGCGACTGCTCGTTTGGTGGCTGCTGGTGCAAACTGGTCCAAGGCTCGCTTCTCTTATCAAGAGTATTTCGAACGCATGGATAAACAAGCAGAGCGTTTTGGTCAGCCAGTAGCAGCTCTTCTAGGCTCTATCGAAGCACAAATCCAGCTTGGCTTGCCATCTATCGGTGGTAAGGATTCTATGTCTGGGACCTTTGAAGAATTGACGGTGCCACCAACCCTGGTTGCTTTTGGGGTGACAACAGCAGATAGCCGTAAGGTCCTTTCTCCAGAATTTAAGGATGCTGGTGAAAATATCTACTACATCCCAGGTCAAGCTCTTTCTGCTGATATCGACTTCGATTTGATTAAGAAGAACTTTGAAACGTTTGAAGGCATTCAAAAGGTTCACAAAGTGACATCTGCATCAGCTGTTAAATATGGTGGTGTCCTTGAAAGCTTGGCTCTTGCTACTTTTGGGAATCATATTGGTGCAGAGGTAACCTTGCCTGAACTTGGAAGTTCTTTGACAGCTCAGCTAGGCGGATTTGTCTTCACATCTCCTGAAGAAATCGCTGGAGTAGAGAAGATTGGTCAAACGAAAGCCAACTTTACACTCCTTGTCAACGGTGTGAAGCTGGATGGACACAAGCTTGACAGTGCCTTCCAAGGAAAACTGGAAGAAGTTTACCCTACTGAATTTGCTCAAGCTAAAGAACTGGCAGAAGTGCCAGCTGTGGCGTCAGATGCTGTTATCAAAGCCAAAGAAACCATTGAAAAACCTGTGGTTTACATTCCAGTCTTTCCAGGAACCAACTCAGAATATGACTCAGCTAAGGCATTTGAGAAAGAAGGGGCAGAGGTCAACTTGGTGCCATTTGTGACACTCAATGAAGAAGCCATTGTCAAGTCAGTTGAAACCATGGTTGACAACATCGGAAAGGCTAACATTCTCTTTTTTGCCGGTGGATTCTCAGCTGCGGACGAGCCAGATGGTTCAGCTAAGTTTATCGTCAATATCCTGCTTAATGAAAAAGTACGTGCAGCTATTGATAGCTTTATCGCTCGTGGTGGCTTGATTATTGGTATCTGTAATGGATTCCAAGCTCTCGTAAAATCAGGTCTTCTTCCATACGGCAACTTCGAGGATGCCAGCGGTACTAGTCCAACCCTCTTCTACAATGATGCTAATCAGCACGTAGCTAAGATGGTGGAAACACGTATTGCCAATACTAACTCACCATGGCTTGCCGGAGTGGAAGTTGGTGATATCCATGCCATCCCAGTGTCGCACGGTGAAGGGAAGTTTGTTGTGACGGCTGAGGAATTCGCTGAGCTCCGTGACAATGGACAAATTTTCAGCCAATACGTTGATTTTGACGGCAAACCAAGCATGGACTCTAAGTACAATCCAAATGGTTCTGTAAATGCCATCGAAGGAATTACTAGCAAGAATGGTCAAATCATCGGTAAAATGGGACACTCAGAACGTTATGAAGACGGTCTCTTCCAAAACATCCCAGGAAATAAAGACCAGCACCTGTTTGCGTCGGCGGTTAAATACTTTACTGGAAAATAAGACTTACAGATTTTCTAATAGATTGTATCAGTAATGTAAAAGTCATGTAGATTTAGCTCTTGGTGCTATACAAATAAAAATTAGGTATATAAAATGACATACGAAGTAAAATCTCTTAATGAAGAATGTGGTGTTTTCGGTATCTGGGGACATCCAGATGCTGCTAAATTGACCTATTTTGGTCTCCATAGTCTTCAGCACCGTGGTCAAGAGGGGGCAGGAATCCTCTCCAATGACCAAGGAAAACTAAAGCGTCATCGCGATATGGGGCTTTTATCAGAAGTCTTTAGAAATCCTGCTAATTTGGATAAATTGACGGGAACTGGTGCGATTGGACATGTGCGTTACGCGACTGCTGGCGAAGCTTCTGTAGATAATATCCAGCCTTTCCTCTTCCGTTTTCACGATATGCAGTTCGGCTTGGCTCATAATGGGAATCTGACCAATGCAGCTTCTCTCAAGAAAGAACTGGAACAAAGAGGAGCGATTTTCAGCGCGACTTCGGACTCGGAAATCTTGGCTCACCTCATTCGTCGGAGTCACAATCCGAACTTGATGGGCAAAATCAAAGAAGCGCTCAGCCTAGTTAAAGGTGGCTTTGCCTATATCTTGCTGTTTGAGGATAAGTTGATTGCGGCTCTTGACCCCAATGGTTTCCGTCCCCTTTCTATCGGGAAAATGGCCAACGGAGCGGTGGTTGTTTCCTCTGAAACCTGTGCTTTTGAGGTTATTGGTGCTGAATGGATTCGTGATTTGAAGCCAGGTGAGATTGTGATCATTGATGACAAGGGCATCCAGTATGATAGCTATACAGATGATACTCAGCTAGCAATCTGTTCTATGGAGTATATCTATTTTGCCCGCCCTGATTCTAACATTCATGGTGTCAATGTTCATACGGCACGTAAACGTATGGGTGCTCAATTGGCGCGTGAATTCAAGCATGAGGCGGATATAGTGGTCGGTGTGCCCAATTCTTCCCTCAGCGCGGCTATGGGATTTGCGGAGGAGTCCGGGCTACCAAATGAAATGGGCCTCATCAAGAACCAATATACCCAACGTACCTTTATCCAACCGACTCAAGAATTACGGGAGCAAGGGGTGCGGATGAAATTGTCTGCAGTTTCTGGTGTTGTCAAAGGCAAGCGTGTTGTTATGATTGATGACTCTATTGTACGTGGAACAACCTCTCGTCGTATCGTTCAGCTCTTGAAAGAAGCGGGTGCGACTGAAGTTCACGTTGCCATTGGCAGTCCAGCGCTAGCTTATCCATGCTTCTATGGAATTGATATCCAGACCCGTCAGGAGCTAATTGCAGCCAATCATACGGTTGAAGAAACTCGCCAAATCATTGGTGCGGACAGTCTGACCTATCTGTCTGTTGAAGGTTTGATTGAGTCAATTGGTATTGAAACGGATGCGCCAAATGGTGGTCTCTGTGTCGCTTATTTTGATGGTGATTACCCAACGCCTCTCTACGACTATGAAGAAGACTATCGTAGAAGTTTGGAAGAAAAGACCAGTTTTTACAAATAGACAATAGATCCTCCATTAAAGAAAAGGAATATAAAAATGACAAATAAAAATGCTTATGCTTCACGTCTCACTACTGACTAAAAGCTAAAGCATTTGTCAGTAGACGTTTTGCCTTATGGGGCCAAAGCTAGAGCCCTGACTAGTATTTTTAGATAAAATAATTGTTTATCTAAAAATACGTCGCAATCTTCTCAAAGAAAAGGAATAAATAAATGACAAAAAATGCTTATGCCCAGTCGGGTGTAGATGTTGAAGCGGGTTATGAAGTTGTTGAACGAATCAAAAAGCACGTGGCTCGTACGGAGCGTGCAGGTGTCATGGGAGCTCTTGGTGGTTTTGGTGGTATGTTTGACCTTTCAAAGACTGGGGTTAAAGAACCTGTCTTGATTTCAGGAACTGATGGTGTCGGAACCAAGCTCATGCTGGCTATCAAGTACGACAAGCACGATACTATTGGTCAGGACTGTGTGGCCATGTGTGTCAATGATATCATCGCTGCAGGTGCGGAGCCCCTCTATTTCCTCGACTATGTGGCGACTGGGAAGAATGAACCAGCTAAACTAGAACAAGTAGTCGCTGGTGTTGCAGAAGGCTGTGTGCAGGCAGGCGCTGCCCTCATCGGTGGGGAAACTGCTGAAATGCCTGGCATGTACGGCGAAGATGACTATGACTTGGCTGGTTTTGCGGTCGGTGTGGCTGAAAAATCTCAAATCATTGACGGTTCAAAAGTGGCAGAGGGAGATGTTCTTCTCGGACTTGCTTCAAGTGGGATTCATTCCAATGGTTACTCTCTCGTCCGTCGTGTCTTTGCGGACTATACAGGTGAGGAAGTCTTACCAGAATTGGAAGGCAAGCAACTCAAGGAAGTCCTTCTTGAGCCGACCCGTATCTATGTCCAGGCTATCTTGCCACTCATCAAGGAAGGGTTGGTCAACGGTATTGCCCACATCACTGGTGGTGGCTTTATCGAAAATGTCCCTCGTATGTTTGCAGCTGACCTGGCTGCAGAGATTGAGGAAAGCAAGGTTCCAGTCCTTCCAATCTTCAAAGCCCTTGAAAAATACGGTGAAATCAAGCACGAAGAAATGTTTGAAATCTTCAATATGGGTGTAGGACTCATGTTGGCAGTTAGCCCTGAAAATGTAGATCGTGTCAAAGAATTGCTGGATGAACCAGTCTATGAAATTGGTCGCATCGTCACGAAAGAAAACGAAAGTGTCATCATCAAATGAAAAAAATAGCGGTTTTTGCCTCTGGTAATGGCTCAAATTTTCAGGTGATTGCCGAAGAATTTCCGGTGGAGTTTGTCTTTTCAGACCATCGTGATGCCTTTGTGCTCGAGCGTGCAGAAAAGCTCGGCACTCTGTCTTATGCTTTTGAACTCAAGGAGTTTGAGAGCAAGGCGGACTACGAAGCAGCTCTTGTCGAGCTCTTGGAAGAGCACCAGATTGACTTGGTTTGCCTAGCAGGCTATATGAAAATCGTTGGGCCAACCTTACTGGCAGCTTATGAAGGTCGTATCATCAACATTCATCCAGCCTACCTGCCAGAATTTCCAGGAGCTCATGGGATTGAGGATGCTTGGAATGCTGACGTGGATCAGTCTGGTGTGACCATTCACTGGGTGGATTCGGGTGTGGATACAGGAAAGGTTATCAAACAAGTGCGTGTGCCACGGCTGGCTGATGATACGATTGAAAGTTTTGAAACTCGGATTCATGAGGCAGAGTACAAGTTGTATCCAGAGGTTATTAGAGAATTGTTGGACAAATAAATGAAAAAATGGTTGGAAACATTTGCTTTGATTAGCTTGGTAATCGTTCTACGTTTACTGGTAAATTTCTTCTTCCCAGAGTTTCCCTATTGGGGGAGATTTTTACTGACAGTGATTTTAGGAGTCTTGGTAATCGTCTCCCTATACTTTATGAAAAGAAAATTGCCTAAGTAGAGAGTTTGAAAATGAAAGGAAGTAACATGACTAAACGCGCCTTAATCAGCGTCTCAGATAAAGCGGGCATTGTTGCATTTGCCCAAGAACTTAAAAAACTTGGTTGGGGCATCATCTCAACAGGTGGGACCAAGGTTGCCCTTGATAATGCTGGGGTGAAGACCATTGCCATCGATGATGTGACTGGCTTCCCAGAAATGATGGACGGTCGTGTCAAGACCCTTCATCCAAATATTCACGGGGGGCTTTTGGCTCGTCGTGACTTGGATAGCCATTTAGAGGCTGCTAAGGACAATAAGATTGAATTGATTGACCTTGTAGTGGTCAACCTCTATCCATTCAAGGAAACGATTCTCAAACCAGACGTGACTTATGCGGATGCGGTGGAGAATATCGATATCGGTGGGCCATCCATGCTTCGTTCAGCAGCAAAAAATCATGCCAGTGTAACAGTTGTGGTAGACCCTGCTGACTATGCTGTGGTTTTGGGCGAATTGGCAGCAAATGGTGAAACGACTTATGAAACTCGCCAACGTTTAGCAGCCAAGGTTTTCCGTCACACAGCAGCTTATGATGCTTTGATTGCAGAGTATTTCACAGCTCAAGTGGGAGAAAGTAAACCTGAAAAGCTGACCTTGACTTATGACCTCAAGCAACCAATGCGTTATGGGGAAAATCCTCAACAGGATGCAGACTTCTACCAAAAAGCTTTGCCTACAGACTACTCAATTGCATCAGCCAAACAGCTCAACGGTAAAGAATTGTCATTTAACAATATCCGCGATGCGGATGCGGCTATTCGTATTATCCGTGATTTCAAAGATCGTCCAACCGTTGTGGCTCTCAAACACATGAATCCATGTGGAATTGGTCAAGCTGACGACATCGAGACTGCTTGGGACTATGCTTATGAGTCTGACCCAGTGTCTATCTTTGGTGGTATCGTTGTTCTTAACCGTGAGGTGGATGCTGCGACAGCTGAGAAGATGCATGGTGTTTTCCTTGAAATCATCATTGCACCAAGCTATACGGATGAAGCGCTAGCCATTTTGACCAACAAAAAGAAAAACTTGCGTATCCTTGCCTTGCCATTTGACGCTCAAGAGGCTAGCGAAGTGGAAGCAGAATATACAGGTGTAGTTGGTGGTCTCCTTGTGCAAAACCAAGACGTAGTGAAAGAAAGCCCAGCTGATTGGCAAGTGGTGACCAAACGCCAGCCAACAGAGACAGAAGCGACTGCTCTTGAGTTTGCATGGAAGTCTATCAAGTATGTCAAATCAAACGGCATCATCGTGACCAACGACCATATGACACTTGGTGTTGGCCCAGGTCAAACCAACCGTGTGGCTTCTGTTCGCATCGCTATTGACCAAGCTAAAGACCGTCTTGACGGCGCTGTGCTTGCTTCCGATGCCTTCTTCCCATTTGCGGATAACGTGGAAGAAATCGCCAAAGCAGGCATTAAAGCTATTATTCAACCTGGAGGATCAGTCCGTGACCAAGAATCTATCGAAGCGGCTGACAAATACGGCTTGACCATGGTCTTTACAGGCGTGAGACATTTTAGACATTAAGAAGGTAAAGGGAAGAAAAAAGTTTCTTTCCTTTTTTTGCGTAAAAACGCGGAGTGAAACAAGATTAAAACGAACGTTTGTGATATAATATTAGTAAATAATTCGCAAAAGAGGTTGAGAGATGAAGCTGTTAGTTGTCGGTTCTGGTGGTCGTGAACATGTGATTGCTAAGAAGTTGCTTGAGTCAAAAGACGTTGAAAAAGTATTTGTAGCTCCTGGGAATGACGGTATGACTCTGGATGGTCTGGAATCGGTAAATATCTCTATTTCCGAACATTCTAAATTGATTGAGTTTGCAAAAACCAACGATATTGCTTGGACCTTTATAGGGCCAGATGACGCCCTTGCGGCTGGTCTCGTGGATGATTTCCATGCGGCTGGTCTCAAAGCCTTTGGTCCGACAAGATTGGCAGCTGAGCTGGAGTGGTCCAAGGATTTTGCCAAGGAAATCATGGTCAAATACGGCGTTCCGACAGCAGCCTATGGCACATTCTCAGATTTCGAGGAAGCCAAGGCCTATATCGAAAAGCAGGGTGCGCCTATCGTAGTCAAGGCGGATGGCTTGGCGCTTGGGAAGGGTGTCGTCGTTGCGGAGACGGTTGAGCAAGCAGTCGAAGCAGCTCATGAGATGCTATTGGACAATAAATTCGGTGACTCAGGTGCGCGTGTAGTTATTGAGGAATTCCTTGATGGGGAGGAATTTTCACTCTTTGCCTTTGTCAATTGTGATAAGTTCTACATCATGCCAACGGCTCAGGACCACAAACGTGCCTATGATGGTGACAAGGGGCCCAACACGGGAGGTATGGGGGCATATGCGCCAGTTCCACACTTACCACAGAGTGTGGTTGATACAGCGGTTGACACCATTGTCAAGCCAGTCCTTGATGGCATGATTAAAGAAGGGCGCCCTTATCTGGGTATCCTTTACGCAGGGCTTATCTTGACAGCTGATGGACCTAAGGTCATCGAGTTTAATGCTCGCTTCGGAGATCCTGAAACTCAGATTATTCTACCTCGTTTAACATCTGACTTTGCACAAAATATTACGGATATCCTCGATGGCAAGGAGCCAAACATCACCTGGACGGACAAAGGTGTGACTCTGGGTGTGGTTGTTGCATCCAACGGTTATCCGCTAGACTATGAAAAAGGTGTCAAGCTGCCAGCCAAGACAGAAGGAGACATCATCACCTACTATGCAGGTGCTAAGTTTGCGGAAAATAGCAGAGCACTGCTATCAAACGGTGGACGTGTTTATATGCTCGTTACCACAGCCGATACCGTCAAAGAAGCCCAAAACACCATCTACGGCGAACTCAACAAACAAAACACAGAAGGCCTCTTTTACCGAACAGATATTGGAAGTAAGGCTATAAAAGATTAACAGATACTAACTTTGTCATGGCGAGCAAGAGCGAGCCAAAGTAAGATAATGGTCGCCGTGGTGAAAAGACCAGAACAGATACTGTTCTGGTCGGGGAAACTTTGAGACCTTAGGCTCAAAGTTTAGGAATGAAACCGAAGGTTTGCTTCCGTCCCCACCACCTAAGACCATTATCAAAAAAGAAGAAAAAAGGAAAAATTATGACTAAACCAATTATTTCCATCATCATGGGCTCAAAATCTGACTGGGCAACCATGCAAAAAACCGCCGAAGTCCTAGACCGCTTCAGCGTTGCTTACGAAAAGAAGGTTGTATCTGCCCACCGCACACCAGACCTCATGTTCAAGCATGCAGAAGAAGCCCGTAGCCGTGGTATTAAGATCATCATCGCAGGTGCTGGAGGCGCAGCCCATTTGCCAGGTATGGTCGCAGCGAAAACAACCCTTCCTGTCATCGGGGTGCCTGTCAAATCGCGTGCCCTTAGTGGCGTGGATTCACTCTATTCCATCGTTCAGATGCCGGGCGGCGTGCCTGTTGCGACAATGGCTATCGGTGAAGCTGGTGCGACAAATGCGGCTCTCTTCGCCCTCCGTCTTCTTTCAGTAGAGGATCAGGCTATCGCGACAGCTTTAGCAGATTTCGCAGAAGAACAAGGAAAAATTGCAGAGGAGTCTACCAATGAGCTCATCTAAAACAATTGGAATTATAGGTGGCGGCCAGCTGGGTCAGATGATGGCCATTTCTGCTATCTACATGGGGCACAAGGTTATCGCGCTGGATCCTGCGGCTGATTGCCCAGCCTCTCGTGTGGCGGAAATCATAGTGGCTCCTTATAACGATGTGGACGCTTTGCGTCAGTTGGCTGAGCGATGCGATGTTCTGACCTATGAGTTTGAAAATGTCGATGCTGACGGTTTGGATGCCGTTATCAAGGATGGACAACTCCCTCAAGGTACAGACCTGCTCCGCATTTCTCAAAATCGGATTTTTGAGAAGGACTTCCTCTCAAACAAGGCTCAAGTCACTGTAGCACCTTACAAGGTTGTGACCTCAATCCAAGATTTGGCAGATATTGACCTTTCCAAAAACTATGTCCTCAAGACTGCGACTGGTGGTTACGATGGGCATGGGCAAAAGGTCATTCGCTCAGAAGCAGACTTGGAAGAAGCCTATGCGTTAGTAGATTCAGCAGACTGCGTTTTGGAAGAATTTGTCAACTTTGACCTTGAAATTTCTGTCATCGTGTCAGGAAATGGTAAGGATGTGACAGTCTTCCCTGTTCAGGAAAATATCCACCGCAACAACATTCTGTCTAAGACCATCGTGCCAGCCCGCATTTCAGAAAGTCTAGCTGAAAAAGCAAAAGCCATGGCCGTGAGAATCGCTGAGCAACTCAACTTGTCTGGAACGCTCTGTGTGGAAATGTTTGCGACAGCTGACGACATTATCGTCAATGAGATTGCTCCACGTCCACACAATTCAGGTCACTACTCAATCGAAGCCTGTGACTTCTCCCAGTTTGACACTCATATTCTGGGAGTTCTGGGAGCACCATTGCCCGCCATTAAACTGCATGCACCAGCTGTTATGCTCAACGTTCTCGGCCAGCATGTCGAGACCGCTGAAAAATATGTCACAGAAAATCCAAGCGTCCATCTCCACATGTATGGTAAAATAGAAGCGAAACACAACCGCAAGATGGGACACGTGACTTTGTTTAGTGATATGCCGGATAGCGTGGAGGAGTTTGGGGAGTAAGACAGGACCCCAGTTATAAGGTCCGTTGTCTTACCCCTGCAAAGTTGACTAGGCTTGTCGCAGACGAAACATCGGCAAGAGGAGTCAGTCAACTACTGCTGGAAAGGGATTGATTTTTAGGAGTTGCCTATGATTAAAATCATTGTTCATGCCTATGTCCAAGCTGACAAAGAAAAAGCCGTCGTTGAAGTCGTATTTGCGTCAGCAGACGAGCAAGCTGTTTATGATAAATTGGCTGAATTGACAAAACAGTTTCCGAATGACTATCTTGCCATCTATGATTTACCACAAGATACGGACTTGAACCAGTTGGCACATTATCCCTCTGTGGCGATTGGGAAAGAGGATTTTTAGGAGGAAAATTAAAATGGCGACATTATTAACTGCTGTCGGTAATACAATTTGGGACTTCCAAATAAAAGATTTTATAACAATTGGAATTTCAGCACTTGCATTATTATTTTCTGGGATTAGTCTAGCAGTAAGTTTTCTATCATTTAGAAGAAATAGTACAAAATTGAAAGTAACGCAATTAATTTTTAGACCTACCCCTCTTTCAGAGGGTGCATTGCCTAATAAACTTTATTTGGATCGTGAGCAAGATCAAAGCCTATGGTCTCAAATACCTATGGTTTACCTATTAGTATATCTAAAAATCGATAATCTGAGTTATACCCCGATTTCATTAAACAGAGTTATTATTAATGGAAACTTTGTAGTTACTATGGCAAATAGATTTAAGTTTAGAGAGAGCGGTTTAAGTTTAGCTCATTTTGCTTCTGAGGATAGTCATTTACAAGATCTTCAGCGTTTTGGGACCGCAATCCCCATGTCGGTAACAGGATTGAAGAAAGATGACTACAATTTTATTACTATTGGAGATAGAATTGAAGCAAAATCAACACTTGAGGGAGTATTGATAGTCCAAGGAAGTATTGATTTATATAATGCTATTAATGATGGAAACAATCAATTAGAAATTTGTACCCCAGATAAAAACTTTAAAGTTGATGTAGAAATTGCCAAAACAAAGATTTACAATTTTGATGAAGGAGAAAAATAAACATGCTAAACCGTTATTCACGCCCTGAGATGGCGAACATTTGGAGTGAAGAAAATAAATACCGTGCTTGGCTTGAGGTGGAAATCTTGGCTGACGAGGCATGGGCTGAGTTGGGGGAAATCCCTAAGGAAGATGTGGCTTTGATTCGTGAGAAAGCGGACTTTGACATCGACCGTATTTTGGAGATTGAGCAGGAGACTCGTCACGACGTGGTGGCCTTCACACGTGCGGTTTCTGAGACTCTTGGTGAAGAGCGCAAGTGGGTCCACTATGGTTTGACTTCTACCGACGTGGTGGATACTGCTTATGGCTATCTTTACAAGCAGGCCAACGACATCATCCGTCGTGACCTTGAAAACTTCACCAACATCATCGCTGATAAGGCTAAGGAGCACAAGTTTACCATCATGATGGGGCGTACCCACGGTGTGCACGCTGAGCCGACAACTTTTGGTCTTAAATTGGCGACTTGGTACAGCGAAATGAAGCGCAATATCGAGCGTTTCGAGCATGCGGCTGCTGGTGTGGAAGCTGGTAAAATCTCTGGTGCGGTTGGTAACTTTGCCAACATCCCACCATTTGTTGAGCAATATGTCTGCGACAAGTTGGGTATCCGTGCTCAAGAAATCTCTACACAGGTGCTTCCTCGTGACCTTCACGCTGAGTACTTTGCAGTTCTTGCTAGTATCGCAACTTCTATCGAGCGTATGGCAACGGAAATTCGTGGTCTACAAAAATCTGAGCAACGCGAAGTAGAAGAATTCTTTGCCAAAGGTCAAAAAGGATCTTCAGCAATGCCTCATAAACGCAACCCAATCGGTTCTGAGAACATGACGGGTCTTGCGCGTGTTATCCGTGGTCATATGATTACAGCTTATGAAAACGTCGCTCTCTGGCACGAACGTGACATCTCTCACTCATCAGCTGAGCGTATCATCACACCAGATACGACCATTTTAATTGACTACATGCTCAACCGTTTTGGAAATATCGTCAAGAACTTGACCGTCTTCCCAGAAAACATGATTCGCAACATGCACTCAACTTTCGGTCTCATCTTCAGCCAACGTGCCATGTTGACCTTGATTGAAAAAGGCATGACCCGTGAGCAAGCCTATGACTTGGTGCAACCAAAAACAGCTCAATCGTGGGATAACCAAGTAGACTTCAAGCCACTTCTTGAAGCAGATCCCGAAGTAACATCGCGCCTCACGCAAGAAGAAATCGACGAAATCTTTAATCCTCTTTACTACACTAAACGAGTGGATGATATCTTTGACCGTCTTGGACTGGGTGATTAATTAAAAAATAAACAGCGAGCTTTGATCTCGCTGTTTATTTTTTATCGAAAAGACTTAGTCTTCTTTTCTTTTAGTGAGTCCATAGGCTGCTAGTGAGGCCATGAGTCCTGCGACTACTAGTCCTGCAGAATCGTGACTTCCTGTTTCAGGAAGTTTTTTCTCTGTTGCCACAGGAGCTGGACCTTGAGGAAGAGCTTTGTTTTCCTCAGCAGGAGCAGTTGCTGGAGCTGGTTGGCTTGGGATTTCTAGTTTTGGTTTTTCTTCAGCAATAGAGGCTTGTCCGTTTTCATCGCCTACATGTGTTACCATAGTTCCGACTTCGACTATTTGAGTAACGGCTTCCTGTGCTACGACACTATTTACAAGAGTTTTCACTTCCTTGCCATCAACAGTGCTCACAGAGTAGAAGTTGCTACGATGTCCATTGACGCCCTTAGTAATGACTTGTGTTTTTCCTTTGAGCAAGAGTGGATTTTCACGAGTCACTGTGGTAAATGGAATTTCTTCTTCTTGGATATCCAGTCTAGGTTTTGTTTCTGCAACTGGAGCAAGATCATGTTCATCACCTACATGTGTTACCATAGTTCCGACTTCAACAATTTGAGTAACTGCTTCTTTGGTTACAAGACTATCTACAAGTGTTTTCACTTCCTTATCATCGGCAGAAGTGTTCACAGAGTAGAAGTTGCTACGATGTCCATTAACGCCCTTAGTAATGACTTGTGTTTTTCCTTTGAGTAAGAGTGGATTTTCACGAGTCACTGTGGTAAATGGAATTTCTTCCTCTTGAACATCTAGTCTAGGTTTTACCTCAGTAGTTGGTGCAAGACCACTTTCATCACCCTTGTGAGTTACAGGAGCGCCGACTTCAACCACTTGGTTTACAACTTCTTTGGTTACCTGGCTATCAAGGACTGTTTCTGTTGTTTTTCCATTTTCAGTGAGTACAGAGATGTAATGAGTTCGTTCACCTTTGACTCCTGCTGTAATAATATTTTCCTGACCAGCTGGGAGGTTAGGATTTTCTTTCTTGATAACTTCAAATGGAATTTCTTCAGTTCTTGTGATGAGTTCTGGACTGGTTTCAACATTGGCAGCCACTTCATTTTCATCCAGGCTTCCTGAATGAGTTGCAGCTGGTTTGAGGCCTTGAAGAGCAGCTTTGAGCTTACCTACTAGTGCGTCTAGTTCAGCTTGTTTGCTGCGGTTGAGGTTAAGGTTCAGTCCATCTTTTGCTGCCTTGAGTGCAGCTAGGCTTTCTGTGCTATATCCTTCTAAGTTTTCAGGAATTTTAGCTAATTCTTCGCGGAGAGCATTATAATTAGCACGGAAGTAGTCTTTGTTGTGGTCTGCAAAGGCAGTCATAAGTTCAAAGATTTCTTCTTCCTTGTACTCAGCGCTTGGTCTATCTGCCCAGATAGCAAGCATACTTCCGACTGTTGGAAGGTCTACTTCAGGATATTTGGTAGAAGCTAGTTGATTGAATGGTGTTTTTCCAGTATTCTCAATAGCTTTTTTGAGGAAACCACCACCATCTTCTGGTTTTTGACCGAGAATGTAGTACCAGTCACCGTTGGTATTCAAGAACTTATAACCCTTGCTTGCTAGGTATTGAGGTGATGCGAGGTTGTAGCCCCACCAGCCTTTAGACCAGTAAGAAATCAAGACATCTTTGTCAAACTGAACATCGTCTTTGTCCTCATAATAGAAGCCATCGTTGAAGGCCATTGGTTGAAGCCCTCTTTCCTTAGCCATAGCAGCAAGGCTGTTAGAATAGTCTGCGAACTTGTTATAGAGTCCATACCATTTGAGGTAGTACCAACCTTGAGCGTTTGTCGCATCATTGGCATACTCATCTGTACCATAGTTGAAAATCTTTGATTTATCAGCAAAGTAATCCATATACTTACCGATAAGGGCTTTGGTAAAGTTAAGGGCTTCTTGATTTTCAAGGTCCATCGTGGTTTTTGAAACTTTATCAAAGTTGGCTTGAGGATTCGCGATGCCAAGTTTTTCCATGGCAACGAGCATAGCATCCATATGCCCTGGGCTATTAATAGCTGGAATCAGACCAATACCTTTTTCCTTAGCGTATTTAGCAAGCTCTGTCACTTCTGCCTGTGTTAGTGCAGTTCCGTTTGGATCATCGTAGTAAGCTTTTGTTCCTTCAATGATGGCATTTTTGACATCGTCACTTGCATAAGTTTTTCCGTTAGCAGTGATAGTCATGTCATCAAGTAGAAAGCGAAGCCCATCATTTCCTAGGAGGAGATGCACATCAGAATATCCGAGCTCACTGGCCTTATCTACGATGCGTTTGAGTTGGTCAAGAGTAAAGTATTTGCGTCCAGCATCGATTGAAACTACCTTGTTTTTGGCAAGTTTTTCAACTTCACGTTTAGCTTCTTCTTCTTTTTGAGCTTCTGGTGTGAAGGTCAAATTGCTGACTGCTTCTTGAAGTTTTGCAATTGCTTGGTCAATCGTGTCTTGTTGGGCACGGCTGAGGTTGCTATCAAGTGAACGGATGGCTTTTGCCGCTTCGTTAACCGCTGCGACACTTTCTGCAGTATAACGGTTAAGGTCTTTTGGTACCTCGTTAAGTGCTTTTTCTGCAGACTCATAATCAGCTGCGAAGTATTCAGCGTTAGAATTTGCGAATTGCCGCATGAGTTTGAAGAGTCGTGATGGTGAATAACGTGCAGATGGAGTGTCAGCCCAAGCAGCTACCATACCACCGATGATTGGGATATCAGCTCCTTCTGTTTTTGGTACAGAAGTGATTGGTGTGTTTTTAATACCATTGAGCCCCTGATCGAGATTGTACCAACCTTGGCCATCTGCATTTCGCCCAAGAACATAGTACCAAGCATCGTTAGTGTTTAGGATTTGGTGACCTTTTTCTACTAGAAGTTTAGAAGAAGCGACGTCGTAACCTCCCCAACCACCAGTCCACATTGAAACGATGATATCTTTGTCAAAAGTTCCGAAGCTAGTATCACTATTGTAGTAAATACCATCATTGAAGGCCATTGGTTTTAGACCGTGCGATTTTACAATACGAGCTAGGTCATTGGCGTAGGCAATAAATTTTTCATAGCCTTTTACAGGGTAGCCTTCGTTTGGATAGTATTTATCAGCTTGAAGAACGCTCCAACCTTTAGCGTTTGTTGCATCATTGGCATATTCATCCAGTCCGATGTTGAAGATTTCAGTCTTTTTCGCGAAATAAGCAGCATATTTATCGATAAGGGCTTTTGTAAAAGCGACTGCTTGTTCGTTGTCAAGATCGACAGTACGGGCTGATTCCTTCCCAAAATAGTTAAAGTTAGGGTTTTGGATTCCCAATTCTTTCATGGCATTGAGGATTGCATCCATGTGACCAGGACTATTTACTGTTGGAATGAGACCGATACCTTTATCTTTGGCATAGTTAATCAAATCTGTCATTTGACTTTCTGTTAAGTGATTGCCGTTTGGATCGTTGTAATAATCATTTGTACCTTTTTCAATGGCACGTTTGACATCGTCACTGGCATAGGTCTTGCCGTTAGATGTGATGCTCATATCGTCCAACATGAAGCGGAGTCCATCATTTCCAACTAATAGGTGTAAATCAGTGTAGCCATAATGTTTCGCTTTATCGATAATTTCCTTGAGTTGTTCTGGTGAGAAATATTTACGTCCAGCATCAATAGAAACAATTTTCTTTTTCGCTAGTTTTTCATTTACAGTTGTAGCACGTTCCTTTCCTGCCTCTGTTGCCAGTTTGTCAGCCTCTGCTTTCGCTTCATCTTTTTTAGCTGGTTTATCCTTGTCAGTCTTGTCTGTATTTGACTCTTTAGAATCAGCCTCTTTCTTAGGGCTAGCTTCTTCTGCCTTTTTATTAGCAGTTTCTTTTTCAGCAGAAGTTGGAGTTACCACTTCTGCTTTATCACTAGGAGTTGAACTA
>NZ_JAJNSA010000039.1:0-23326 GCF_027497875.1 Streptococcus sp. SM3
TTCTTTATACAATTCTTTAAACATAACGTTCCCCTTTCTAGATACAGTTTAACAGATTCAGAAACACTTTTGTCCCATTTTCCCCATTCTGTTCCCTACACCGTCTAAACTGCACAAAAAAGAGAGGTCTTGCCTCTCTCAGGGTTATAATTCTGCAATTTGGTTTAGGTTTACTTCTGCAACTGTGTCATTACCAAACATAGAGATAATCATCTTCACTTTATTGTTATCAATCTCTGTAATCTTACCAGTATAATCTGCAAAAGCACCATCAATGATACGTACAGTTTGACCAACTTCAACATCGATATCAAACTCTTGTACAGTTTGTCCCATAGAAACCAAGATATCACGGATTTCTTGTTCCAATAATGGAGTTGGTTTTGATCTATTTCCGTGAGATCCGACGAATCCTGTAACGTTTGGTGTGTTTCGAACAACAAACCAAGCTTCATCTGTCATCACCATTTCCACAAGAACATAACCTGGAAAGCGATTCTCTTCTACTTCTTTTCTCTTTCCATTTTTTTCAACTTGCACTGTTTGTGTTGGAATTTCAACACGTAAAATATTATCCAACATATTGTAGGTTTGTGCACGTTGTAATAGATTTTCTTTTACCTTATTTTCATAACCAGAATAAGTTTGTAAAACAAACCATCCTTTATCAAAACTATCCATGATACTTCCTTTCATAATAGAAGATTTCTAGCGTGAATAACTCCACAGGTCTTCTAAAAAATATTAATAAATCGAATCAAACCTGAAACAATCAACTTGTCAAAAATATAAATAATCACAACAAAGAAAGCAGTGTATTCCATGATAGAACGAAAATCTCTCCAGCTTTCCTTGCGAGTTGGCCATGTTGTGTCTTTAAGAAGTCTAAAAATATCTCCAATAAAACGCATCGCTCTCTCCTATCTCGTTTCTCTGTGTGTAGTGTACTTACCACAATGTTTACAAAATTTATTTACTTCTAGTCGTGTTGGCTTGGGGTTTCCGCTGATCTTGATTGAATAGTTTCTCGAACCACAAACCGCACAAGCTAGGCTTGCTTTTTTTAATGCCATAACGCCTCCATCTTATCTATTATAACAAGAAAGCTAGGCTTTGACAAGCATCTTAACGAAATAGATTGACTACCGAATCCCATATCGTTTGAGCCTTTTCCTTAATTTTAGCATCCGAGATAGCACGGCTAGCCTCATCTACCAGATTTTGTGCACGACTTCTAATATCAGAAAGGCTATTATCCGCCTGATTTTCTTCATTACTCTGTACTTGATTTCTTGTATTGGCTGGTGCAATTCCATTTTGCTTGTAAGCATTTTCAACTGTAAAGGTACTTCCTGGCGTATAAGGTAAAATGGTATTTGCAATGTTTCTAAAGACATGGGCTGCACCGTTTGAAGTAGATCCTGCTAGATAGTGGCTTTCATCAGTGGTAGGGAAACCAAGCCAGTGACTAATCACTACATCCGGAGTATAACCAATTACCCACTGGTCACTTGTGTATTCAGGATTGAAAACAGCTTCAGTTGTTCCAGTTTTTCCTGCCATGACATAATCTGCAGGAGATGAACTAATACCGGTACCGTTGGTGAATGTCCCCAACATCATACTGGTCATCTTATCAGCTACAGACTTATCAATCACCCGTTTTTGTGAATTTTTATGGCTCGCAATGACCTGACCACTAGCATTTTCAATTCTACTAATAAAATGAGCTTCCGGCATTAAACCTTCATTTGCAAAGGCAGCATATGCTTGAGCCATTTGCAGAGGGTTGGTTTCAACACCGCTTCCCAAGGCGACGCCAAGAACACGGTCGACCTTTTCCATGTTGAGTCCGAATTTTTCGCCTGCCTCAAAAGCCTTATCAACGCCCAAATCATTAACAGTGGCAACAGCAGGCAGATTAAGCGATTCTGCCAAGGCTTGATACATAGGAACTTCTCGACTCGTTTTGATCCCGGCATAGTTATCAACCTTATAGCTGTCATACTGCATAGTATGGTTATCCAACTGCTTATTCAAAGCCCAGCCAGCTTCAACTGCAGGCGTATAAACAACTAAAGGCTTAATTGTAGAACCAGGGCTACGTTTTGATTGAGTTGCATAGTTGAAATTCCGGAATCCAGTTTTATCATTGCCAGCAACCTGACCGACAACTCCACGAACTCCACCTGTTTTCGGTTCGAGAGCCACACTTCCTGATTGAGCAAATGTTCCATCCTCTGCCCTCGGAAATAGCGATGTATTTTCATAGACAACCTGCATATTTGCTTGATAGTTTTGGTCCAGCTCTGTATAAATGCGGTAGCCATTATTGACAATTTCTTCCTCTGTTAGATTATACTTGGAAACAGCTTCATTAACCACCGCATCAAAGTAAGAAGGATAGCGATAATCTGAGATTTTTCCTTCATACTTATCGTGCAATTGCGAAGTCATATCAACTTCTGCAGCTTCGGTTTCTTGGTTTTTATCAATGTAACCCGCTGCAAGCATATTCTGCAAAACAGTATCGCGACGATTGGTAGAATCTTCTACAGAATTCAAAGGATTATACAGTTCCGGCCCCTTTAGCATTCCTGCCAGAGTCGCAGCTTGATCCAAACTCACTTCTGACGCAGAAACTCCAAAATATTTCTTACTCGCATCTTCTACACCCCACACACCATTTCCAAAATAAGCGTTGTTAAGGTACATGGTTAGAATTTGATCCTTACTATATTTTTTTGTTAATTCTAAGGCAAGGAAAAATTCTTTCGCTTTTCTCTCAACAGTTTGATCCTGCGACAGATAGGCATTTTTAGCCAGCTGTTGGGTAATAGTAGAACCACCACCTGAACGACCAGCAGTGATAATCGCCAAGAAGAAACGACCATAGTTAATCCCGTCATTTTTATAAAAAGAACGGTCTTCTGTCGCAATAACGGCATTCTGCAAATTTTTACTGATATCAGTCAATTCAACATATGTTCCTTTTTGACCGGACAAGGCACCAGCCTCCTTTTCTTCACGGTCAAAAATGAGAGTTCGAGTTTTCAAGGCATTTTGTAAATCATTGACATTGGTTGATTTGGCAACAGCAAACAAATAGGTTCCAACTAGCAAGCTTGCACTCAAACCTAGTATAAGGACAATCTTTGTTAGATGATAGCGACGCCAGAATTTTCGAATTGGACCCACTTGGGCTAATTTTTTTCGATCACTACGAGAGCGACGTAAGCTAGTAGAATCAGAGTCCTCTAGTTCACTTGTTTCTTTTTTAAAAAGAGAAAGAAATTTCTCAAACAATTTATCTAATTTCATGCGTTTATTTTATCATCTTCGTCATAGGAAGACAAGAATTTAGCTATTTCCTATCAAAATAGGTCTTTTTTTGTTACAATATCTGTATGAAATTCACATTTACATTACCAGACTCTCTACCTCAAATGACGGTTAAGCAATTACTAGAGGAGCAACTCCTCATCCCTAGAAAAATCCGTCATTTTTTGAGAATCAAGAAACATATTTTGATAAATCAAGAAGAAGTTCACTGGAACGAGATGGTAAATCCTGGAGATATTTGCCAGTTAACTTTTGATGAGGAAGATTATCCCGAAAAAGAAATCCCTTGGGGCAACCCAAACCTCGTTCAGGAAGTTTATCAAGATCAACACTTGATTATTGTCAACAAACCAGAGGGGATGAAAACGCATGGTAATCAGCCAAACGAAATCGCCCTTCTTAACCATGTCAGTGCCTATGTTGGCCAAACCTGCCATGTCGTTCATCGTCTGGACATGGAAACCAGTGGTTTGGTTCTCTTTGCCAAAAATCCTTTTATCCTGCCTATTCTCAATCGCTTACTGGAGAAAAAAGAGATTTCTAGGGAATACTGGGCACTAGTTGATGGAAAAATCAGTAGCAGAAAGCTTGTTTTCAGTGATAAAATCGGACGTGATCGCCATGATCGTAGAAAAAGAATAGTTGATGCAAAAAATGGGCAATATGCTGAAACACATGTAAGCAAGTTAAAGCAATTTCCCAACAAAACAACTCTTGTTCGTTGCAAACTAAAGACAGGTCGAACACATCAAATCCGTGTCCACCTTTCGCATCATAACTTCCCTATTTTAGGCGACCCTCTCTATAATAGTAAATCAAAAACAAGTCGGCTTATGCTCCACGCCTTTCGACTGTCCTTTACCCATCCACTTACTCTAGAGAAATTAAGCTTCACTACCCTATCAGATACTTTTGAAAAAGAGTTAAAAAAGAATGGATGATAGCGTCATCCATTTTTAAATATTTAAAAAGCAAGACCAGAGGTCTTGCTTTTTATCGACTCAAGAATTATTTAGCGATTTTTGCGAAGTATTCAAGAGTACGAACAAGTTGTGCAGTGTATGACATTTCGTTGTCGTACCATGATACAACTTTAACCAATTGTTTACCGTCAACGTCAAGAACTTTAGTTTGAGTTGCGTCAAACAATGAACCGTAAGACATACCTACGATATCTGAAGATACGATTGGATCTTCTGTGTAACCGTATGATTCGTTTGAAGCTGCTTTCATAGCTGCGTTCACTTCATCAACAGTAACGTTCTTTTCAAGAACAGCTACCAATTCAGTAACTGATCCAGTTGGAGTTGGAACGCGTTGTGCAGATCCGTCAAGTTTACCGTTCAATTCTGGGATTACAAGACCGATAGCTTTTGCAGCACCAGTTGAGTTAGGAACGATGTTTGCAGCACCAGCGCGAGCACGGCGAAGGTCACCACCACGGTGTGGTCCGTCAAGGATCATTTGGTCACCAGTGTAAGCGTGGATAGTAGTCATCAATCCTTCAACAACACCAAAGTTGTCTTGAAGAGCTTTAGCCATTGGAGCCAAGCAGTTTGTAGTACATGAAGCACCTGAGATAACTGTTTCAGTACCGTCAAGAACATCGTGGTTAGTGTTGAATACAACTGTTTTAACGTCGTTTCCACCAGGAGCAGTGATAACAACTTTTTTAGCTCCACCTTTAAGGTGTTTTTCAGCTGCTTCTTTCTTAGCAAAGAAACCAGTAGCTTCAAGAACGATTTCTACACCGTCAGTAGCCCAGTCGATTTGTTCTGGATCACGTTCAGCAGAAACTTTAACGAATTTACCGTTAACTTCGAATCCACCTTCTTTAACTTCAACAGTACCGTCGAAACGACCTTGAGTTGTGTCGTATTTCAACAAGTGTGCAAGCATAACTGGATCTGTAAGGTCGTTGATGCGTGTAACTTCAACACCTTCTACGTTTTGGATACGACGGAAAGCAAGACGACCGATACGTCCGAAACCGTTAATACCAACTTTAACTACCATTAGTGATTTCCTCCTTATGAAAATCATGAAATTTTTATTGTGAAAAGAGTAACTTGAATCACTACAAATCACCTTTCAACAAACCTATTATATAACTATTTAAATTTAATTGCAAGTACGGGCGTTGTTTTTTGTCTATACCCCACTTATTTTTCTTTCTCCTTTGAAAGCCTATACTGCTTTCTTTCTTTGTCTACCTAATCATTTCCCACTTTCCTTTTCAGATGAAAAGTGAAAATAGAAAAAATAAAAATTATTTTCAACACTCCAATTCCACAAGAAAAGAGACAGGAAATTCCTGCCTCTAGGCTGATAACAATTATTTACGGCGTCCTGGTCTTTCTTTGTAGCCATAGTAAGAATCTTCGATGATTTCTTGCATATGGTCAACCATTGGAAGGCGTGGGTTAGCTGGTGAACATTGGTCTTCATAAGCAAGAAAGGCCAATTCACGAGAATGTTCTTTCCATTCTTTTTCGTCAATACCTTGTGCTTTGAAGTTCATTTGGATACCTACGCGCTCACCAAGTTCGTAGACAGCTTTTGCGTAAGATTCAACCCCTTCTTCTGGTGTAGAAGCTGGAAGTCCAAGCATGCGTGCGATATCTTGGTATTTTTCATCTGCACGGTAGTAGTTGTACTTAGGCCATGTTGCTGTCTTAGCTGGACGTGTACCGTTGTAGCGGATGACGTATGGAAGTAAGATAGCATTAGTACGACCGTGGATTGTGTGGAATTGCGCACCAATCTTATGGGCCATTGAGTGAGAAATACCTAGGAAGGCATTTGCAAAGGCCATACCAGCAATAGTTGAAGCGTTATGCATTTTTTCGCGTGAATGGAAGTCTGCATTCTTAACTGAGCTTTCAAGGTTTTCAAATACAAGCTTGATGGCTTGAAGTGCAAGACCGTCAGTGTAGTCGCTAGCCATTTGTGATACGTAAGCTTCAGTCGCGTGAGTCAATACGTCCATACCAGTGTCCGCAGCAACAAATCCAGGAACTGTCAATACCAAAGCAGGGTCTACGATTGCCACAGTTGGTGTCAATGAGTAGTCAGCGATTGGGTATTTACGGTTATTTGCTTTATCAGAGATAACGGCAAATGGTGTTACTTCAGATCCTGTACCAGATGTTGTTGGGATTGCGATGAATTTAGTCTTCTTACCAAGCAATGGGAATTTGAAGGCACGTTTACGGATATCCATGAATTTTTGTACAAGGTCACGGAAGTCCACTTCTGGTTGTTCGTAGAAGAGCCACATTACTTTAGCAGCATCCATTGGAGATCCACCACCAAGAGCGATGATTGTATCTGGTTTGAAGGCACGCATGATTTCAGTACCACGTTCAACTGTAGTGATATCTGGATCTGGTTCTACATCAGCAAAGATTTGGTAAACAACCTTATTGCGACGAAGATCAAGTTGTTCGATGATACGATCAAGGAAACCAAGCTCTACCATGGCATGGTCAGTAACGATCATGACACGTTCAACGTCACGACATTTTTGAAGGTATTGAATTGAATCACGTTCAAAGTATGTTTTTGAAGGAAGTTTCATCCATTGCATGTTATTTCTCCGTCTTCCGACTTTTTTGATATTCAAAAGGTTAATGGCACTAACGTTATCCCCAACTGAGTTGCGTCCGTAAGAACCACATCCGAGTGTCAATGATGGCAAGAAGGCATTGTAAACGTCCCCGATACCACCGAAAGTAGAAGGTGAGTTACAGATAACACGAATAGCTTTAACAGCTTTACCAAATTCTTTAGTCAATTCTTCATCAGCTGTGTGGATAGCTGCTGAGTGCCCAAGACCGTTAAATTCAACCATTTGACGAGCCTTAGTAATACCATCTTCACGGCTTTCAGATTTCAAAACTGCAATAACTGGTGACAATTTTTCACGAGTCAATGGCTCATTTTCACCAACTTCTTTACATTCTGCAGCAAGAATGTTTGTTCCTTCTGGAACTGTAAATCCTGCTTGCTCTGCAATCCAAGTTGCTGGTTTACCAACGATGTCAGCGTTCAATTTTGCACCAGCACAGTTTTTGCTGTTTGCTTTCACGCCGAAGCAGAATTCTTCAAGAAGTGCTTTTTCTTTTTTGTTTACAAAGTAAGTGTGATATGATTTGAACTCTGCTACAAATTCATCGTAAATTTCTTTGTCAATGATAACCGCTTGCTCTGAGGCACAAACCATACCGTTGTCAAATGATTTAGACATGACGATATCGTGTGCAGCTTGGCGGATGTTAGCTGATTTTTCAACATAAGCTGGAACGTTTCCGGCACCTACTCCAAGAGCTGGTTTACCACATGAGTATGCAGCTTTAACCATGGCATTACCACCTGTTGCAAGGATTGTTGCAACACCTTCGTGGTTCATAAGCGCACTAGTTGCTTCCATAGATGGTTCAGTAATCCACTGTACACAGTTTTCAGGAGCACCTGCTTTAATCGCAGCATCACGAACGATTTGAGCTGCGTGAGCTGATGATTCTTGAGCTGATGGGTGGAAGGCAAAGACAATTGGATTACGTGTCTTCAATGAAATCAATGATTTGAAGATTGCTGTTGATGTTGGGTTTGTTGTTGGAGTGATACCACAAACAACGCCAACTGGTTCAGCGATAAGAGTCAAACCTGTTACATCGTCTTCTTCGATAACACCAACTGTTTTAGTGTGGCGCATGTTGTTTACTACGTGTTCACAAGCAAACAAGTTCTTAGTTGCTTTGTCTTCAAATACACCACGTCCTGTTTCTTCATAGGCATGTAGAGCCAATTCTCCGTGGGCATCCAAAGCTGCCACTGACGCTTTAGCTACGATGTAGTCGACCTGTTCTTGGTCGAGTTTACGCATTTCCTCAAGAGCAACTAAAGCTTTTTGCACCAAGCCGTCGACATGCTTTTCAGCAGCGAGTTTCTTTTCTTCTGGTGTCACAGTTTTTTTATCAGCCATATTTTCCTCCATAGCTTTCAAGGATCGATATCCTTTGTTAATTTTTTCACAAGTTTATTATAACGCATTATTTCAACTTTGTAAACAGTTTCATAAACATTTCACAAAGAATTTTTTATTGTTTGTGAATTTTTTCTCATTTTCTTTACTTATCAAGTTTTTTCTTTAGAGTTTGTGAAATGAATTTCAAATATTTTTTTATTTCACAAGCTTGATTGGAAGAGGAGCTTGGAAAGAGATAGATTTTCTAGTAAGCGCTTACTTTTAAATGATAACAATACCTCCTTTGATAAGGAGGCTTTATTTTTGTTGAAAAACGCCTTGTTTAAAAGTCCCTTCATAAACGACTTCTTGTTCTGTTGTTAGTTTCCCTTTTCCTTCAGCCTGACCATTTACAAAATCACCTTCGTAGGTCCAGCCTTCTTTAGATTGAAAGGTACCTTTTCCGTTGAAGGCTCCATTGTTGAAACCACCAGTATACTGGTCCCCATTTTGGAAGGTAATGGTACCTTGGCCATTCATTTTACCACGTACAAGACTGCCATCGTAAACAATCGTTCCATTATCAAGCTTTAGAACGCCTTTTCCGGGAATATTTAGAAAAAAGACGAGTACAGCACAAAAAACAATGGTAACTACTGCCAAAATCTCTAAACGTGGACGAGTCAGATAGATACGATACTTGTCGTAAAAATTCTTAAGATTTTCCATCTTCACTCCCCTTTTCTAAACGTTCTAACCAAGCTTGACAACCCTCTTGAACACGCTGATAGGTTTCCTCAAAATCTCCTGTATACCAAGGATCTGGAACACTTTCAGATGCGAATGAGTAAATCTTATCTTTACAGTCTGCTGGACACATCTGACGTAAGTCAGAAACATTTGAAGCATCCATACCGATAATATAATCAAAGGCTTCAAAATCTTCCTTACTAATCTGAAGCGATGTCTTGCCTTTATCATAAGGAATCTGATACTGTTGAAAAATCCCTTGAGTTCCCTTATGAATCGGATTACCATGTTCCCAAGAGGAAGTCGCTCGACTTTGGATTTCATAATTATCTGTCATTGATTTCATCACAAACTCGGCCATAGGGCTGCGGCAAATATTTCCCAGACAGACAAAAACTAGTTTTTTCATCCCATTTCCTTTCTTTTATAGAAAAACGGGAGTTAGTGATCCCGTCTTATTTTTCAATTGCGCCTTCTAGTGAAGCTGTTTCTTTAAGTGGTAATACTGTCTTGATAGCAGCTAGTTCAAAAGTCAAGTAAACCCCATCTACATCAAGAACAATTGTTTTCTTTTCTGTATCTACTTCATCGACTGTTCCATAAAGGCCACCGATTGTAATAACTTCATAGCCTTTTTGTAATTTATTCAAGCTTTCCATACGTTTTTGTGCTTGTTTCTTTTGAGAGCGTTGCGTAAAGAACATCAAGCCCACCATAGCCACAAGAATGATTAAAAATGTATATTGTGATTCCATTATATTCTCCTTTGTCTTTTACATAGGACTACTATATCAAATTTCAGCTACTTTTACAAGATTGTACCTTGCTTTTCTAGTAAGAAAAAACCAGAGCTTGCGCCCTGATTTTTAGAATTATTTCAAGTTTTGAACGACTTTTACAAGATTTTCTACAGTAAAGCCATATTCTGCCAATACTTTTGGTGCTGGGGCAGAGGCTCCGAAGGTATCAATACCGAGAACGGCACCATCAAGACCAACGTATTTGTACCAGTTTTGAGTTGCACCCATTTCGACTGCAACACGACGGCGAACTGCATTTGGAAGAATTTCTTCCTTGTATGCTGCATCTTGTTTATCAAAGACATCTGTAGATGGCATGCTGACTACACGGACTTTTGCTCCTTGACTAGCCAATTCTTTGGCAGCTGAGACAGCAAGATTAACCTCTGAACCTGTCGCAATCAAGATGGTATCAAAGTCTGATGCATTTTCATAGACAACATAGGCACCTTTTGCAACCTTGTCGAAGTCTGTTCCCTCTTCAACAGTCAAGTTTTGACGGGTCAAGACAAGGGCAGTTGGTGTTTTCTCACTTGTCACTGCAAGGTACCAAGCTGCTTGCGTTTCACGCGCATCTGCTGGACGGAAAACATTCAAATTTGGCATGGCACGAAGACCTGCTAAGTGCTCAACTGGTTCGTGCGTAGGACCATCTTCCCCGACTGCGATTGAATCGTGGGTAAAGACATAAGTCACAGGAAGTCCTTGTAAGGCTGACAAGCGGACAGCTGCCTTCACATAGTCAGAGAAGACGAAGAAAGTTCCACCGTATACTCGAAGTCCACCGTGAAGGGCCATCCCGTTCAAGATCGTTCCCATAGCAAATTCACGAACACCAAACTGAATGTTACGGTTCAAGCGATTAGCATCGTCTTGAAGTCCGTCAGTCTTGATATAAGTCATGTTTGAGTGAGCTAGGTCAGCTGATCCACCTAGGAAGGT
This sequence comes from Streptococcus sp. SM3, assembly GCF_027497875.1. The sequence continues at coordinate 10,804 of NZ_JAJNSA010000039.1, forward strand.
TGGTAACTTAGCTGCCACAACGTTCAAAGCATCCTGACTCGAGTTACGAGTTGCTTGAGAGAAACCATTTTCTAAGGCTGGGAAGTCTGCTGGAGTCACTTCAACCGGATCACGTCCATCGATGATAGCCTCTACTTCTGCAGCCAATTCTGGATGCGCTTCTTTATAATCAGCAACTAATTTAGTCCACGTTTGATAAGCTGATGCACCACGGTCTGCAACATGTTCTTTGAAATCAGCATAAACTTGTTCTGGAATTTCAAATGGTTCGTAGTCCCAACCAAGGGCTTGACGAGTTGCTGCAGTTTCATCTGCTCCAAGAGGGGCACCATGTACGGCATTAGTTCCCTGTTTGTTTGGAGAACCGTATCCAATAACAGTCTTCACTTCAATCAAAGAGGGTTTGCCTGAAGCTTTAGCTGTTTCGATAGCAGCATGGATAGCTTCCAAGTCTGTTCCATCTTCAACCAAAGCTGTATGCCAACCGTAGGCATTGTAACGGTCACGAACACTTTCTGTAAAGGAATCTTTTGTCTCACCATCCAAGTTGATGTCATTTGAATCATAAAGAACAACCAACTTATCAAGTTTTTGCAGACCTGCGTATGAAGCTGCCTCGCTTGAGACACCTTCCATCAAGTCTCCGTCTCCACAGATAACATAAGTATAGTGGTCAAAGATATTGTAGCCTTCGCGGTTATATTTGGCTGCCAAGAAACGTTCTGCTTGGGCAAAACCAGTGGCAGTTGAAATCCCTTGACCTAGAGGACCTGTTGTAGCATCAATTCCTGCTGTATGACCAAATTCTGGGTGACCTGGTGTTTTTGAACCCCATTGACGGAAGCTCTTGATTTCATCCATGCTGACATCTTCAAAACCAGAAAGGTGAAGAAGGGCATACAGGAGCATTGAACCATGTCCTGCTGAAAGAATAAAGCGGTCGCGGTTAATCCAGTTTGGTTGAGCTGGATTGATACGAAGTTGTTTTGTAAAGAGGCTGTATGCCATCGGAGCTGCTCCCATAACCACACCTGGGTGACCTGAGTTGGCTTTGTTGATAGCGTCAATACCTAGGAAACGAATTGCATTAACAGATAGATTTGACATAGAATTTCCTTTCTATTTGAGGTGATGATTGAACCCCACATTCTATTTTACTATTATATGAAAAAATACATAGAATAGCAATTAAACAATTCGACGCTAGATAAGTCATCTATTTTCTACCCTCTAGTCGCCTGATAGTAGGGAAGCAAGCGTTCATAAGCTTCTTCTAATTTTTCTAAAATCACTTCTAATGATTGATTTTCAATAAAAGAAACATCTGCTTTAACTAACACTTTCCGGATTTCCTGATTGGATAGTTTATTTCTTAAAATTTGACGATTTTCTTCATTAGCCTCCCACCGTTGACTTTGACCATCAGAGTAGACTAGATAATAAATCCCTTCTACCACTGAAAGCTCTAAAATCTTGACTTGCTTGTCTAAGGTCTGTTCATCTTTCTTACGTTCGACAAAACTGACCTCTAAAGAAATCCCAAAGTCAGCAGATGTCCCATACAAACGAAGAGCCATCATAGGATCTGTCACTTTCCCCTCACGCTGTAGATAAACCCAGAAATGTGGTCGTAAACGTTGCGCCTGATTCATCCACTGACTAGTCTGTTGGAGTTGCCATTCTGGATGACTGGCTTGAAATGCTTTAGCCAGTTCTGTAAAAGCCTTTCGAGCCTCTTGGCCTTTGTAACGCAATTCCAGCATCTTCTCTCGCTCTTCTCCTGCTTTATCAGGATTACGGTACTGCAAACCTGCAAAGTCTAGATAGTCTCTTATCTTATTCAACATCCGTTTAACCTCTTCTAACTAGCAAAAAATCAGGATAAACCTGATTTTACTTATTCTGTATCTACAACGACATAGCGATTTGGCTCGTCACCTTCAGAGTAACTAGTCACGCCATCCATACGTGAAATAATACGATGGATAATCTTACGTTCGCTATTTGACATTGGATCTGTTTGATGACTACGCCCTTCTTCTAAAACGCGAGTCGCCAATTTTTGAGCGTAGGTCTGCAAGACTTCTGCACGATGTTCAACATAATCATTGACATTAATAGTGATATAGAAGGTTCTTGAATAGCGATTGTAAAGATAATTTTGAGCCAATAGTTGCAAGGCCTTCAAAACTTTACCATGGTAACCGATAATACGACCTGGCTCATTGGTATCAATTTGTAAATTGATGCTACGACGGTTATAGTCATTTGAAATCGTCGCCTCAACGTCCATATCATCAATAATCGTTTGAACATAAGTCGTTACTTCCGTAGCTACTTGTTCAATATCAAAGCTTGGTTCCACCTTTAAGCCCAAATCTTCTAATTCTTGACTTTCAGTTTCTTCAGCTTGAGTCTCAACAACAGGAGTTGCTACTTCTTCTCGGAAACCAGCTTCTTCAAGCTGTAATTCATTTAGAATCTCAATATGCCCAGTTTCTTCCAAAATAGTGCTAGCATGTTTTTCATTTTTCAAGATTTCAGCCTTGACTTCATCAGAAACCCCTTGGCCTTCTTCTTCAATCTTTTTAATTGCTTCTACAACATGCCCCAAATCAACGGTTGCTTCGCTGACTGTTTTAACTGGTTCATTTTGTTCATTAATTTCTTTAGGAACACCCTTGACAGCCTGTTGATTGGCTTTAATGACCGTTGTTTCACTAATAGCTTCAATATCAACTTGAGCTGGTTTTTTACCAAATAAACCAAGAAATCCATTTTTTTCACGAGAAATGACTTTAATATGAGCCTTTAGTCTTGGGATATCTAATTCTTTCAATCCTTTCTGGATTGCTTCTTCAACAGTTGAACCTGTAAATACTACCATTACCAGATTCCTCCTTATTATTTCGTTTTCTGAGCCTTTTTCTTGGCTTTTCTTTTTCTATTTTCCAAATCTTTTTGTGCCTGCACTACGGCCTCGCGCTCTGCGATAATCTTGAATGGATTATTCAGGAAATAGGTTTGCAAGACTTGATAAGCATTGGACACTGCCCAGTAGAGAGCGACTCCGCTCGGAGCATAAACCCCAAAGATAAAGATTAAGACTGGAATACCATACATCATCGCAGTCGTAGCGCCATTACGCTCAGACAAGGCTTTATTAGACAGCCAAGTACTTAAAAAGGTAAATACAGCTGCTAAAATCGGAAGAACAAGGGTTGTATCCACACCACCAAGGTTAATCCATAAGAAATGACCTGTCTTTAAAAAGTCAACTCTTGATAGAGCTTGGAACAAGGCCAAGATAAGCGGCATCTGAATCAAAATTGGCCAAAGAGAATCTGACTGTCTGACACCCATTTCTTTAAAGACTTTACGCATTTCTTGCTCTAGCTTGGTTCTGCTTTCCATATCTCGACCCGGATATTGTTCTCGAAGCGCCTTAATACGTGGTTGAGCTTCCTGCATTTTTCTGGAAGCCACCATTTGCACTTGGAAGACTGGCAAGAGAACTGTACGAATCAAGACCGTAAAGAGAATAATCCCCACTCCGATACTGATATCAAACGATAAAAAGCGAATAATTTCCGCAAAGAAGTAAACAAATTTACTCCAAAAATCAGCCGAATTGGCTGTAATATCGCTAGTTGTCCCATTAGTCGCACAGGCTGTCATGATCAATAGAGACAGTCCTAGCAAACTAGTCAACTGTAGTTTCTTTTTCACTCCCATTTCCTTCCTGGTAAATCTTTGATAATTTTAATACGTGGAGTAGATTTTTCTCCATCTCTGCGTATTCCAAGGTTTCGACTCCTTTTCGAGCAATGACAACAAAGTCGACATCTTCTACCAGACTCCCTTTTGCATTCTGGATAATATGCCGAATCCGTCGCTTAATTTGATTTCTAGTGACGGCATTCCCCAGTTTTTTGCTAACTGATAGACCTACTCGAAAATGGTTTTTCTGGTTTTCTAGTTGGTAGACAACAAATTTGCGATTGGCAAAACTTGTCCCCTCCTTGAAAATCGCCTTAAAATCTTTCTCTCTTTTTACACGAAAGTTTTTCTTCAAAACTCAACTCCATCTATTAAATTACTACTATTATACCATATTTTTCAAAAAAGCCAATCATAGCAAGGTTTTGGACATTTCCATCAGAAAAAGAAGCTGGAAAAATCTCTTTCCCAACTCCTTGTACTGAATATTTTTCTAGTTTTACTTATTTTTTCAAGCGTTCAACGTCACGGGCAATGACTAATTCTTCATCAGTTGGAATAACCAAAACACGGATTTTCGCTGCCTCTGTTGAGATATCTCCTGTCACACCAAAGACATTCTTCTCTGGGTCAACATCACAGCCAAACCAAGAGATACCTGAAATAACATCTTCACGTACGTTTGCAGCATTTTCACCGATACCTGCAGTAAAGATAATAGCATCTGCTCCATTTAGGACCGCAAGGTATTGACCGATATGTTTTTGGATACGGTCAACATACATTTCATAAGCCAAAGTGGCATCGTGGTCCCCTTCTTTCATAGCAGCAATCACATCACGCATATCACTGGATTTACCTGAAACCCCCATTAGTCCTGATTCACGATTAAGGACGTGACTAATGTCCTCAGGAGTATTAAAGTCCTCTGTATATTGCATTAAGTAAGGAATGATAGCTGGGTCAATATCTCCTGTACGAGTTCCCATCATCACACCACCAAGTGGAGTGAAGCCCATTGAAGTATCAACAGATTGACCCCCCTTAACAGCTGTGATAGAAGCTCCATTACCGATATGGCAAGTAATCAATTTCAAGTCTTCTAATGGACGGCCCAAGAGTTTTGCAGCTTCTCCTGCTACAAACTGGTGACTTGTACCGTGGGCACCATATTTACGAACCTTGTTTTCTGTGTAATATTTTGTTGGTAGAGGGTAGCGATAAGCTTTCTCTGGCATACTTGTGTGGAATGAAGTATCAAAAACAACTACACTAGTAATGTCTGGCAATAATTCCTTGAAGGCACGAACACCTGCTGCATTGGCTGGATTGTGGAGAGGAGCCAACAAACTCAACTCTTCAACTTTTTCTAAAACATCTCCCTCAACAACCGTTGATTCTTTGAAATATTCTCCACCTGCAACAACACGGTGACCAACACCAGTAATCTCATCATATGCCTTGATAATATCGAAACGAATCAAGTCATCCAATAAGATTTTAACAGCTTGTGTATGATTTTCGATATCTAAAATTTGTTGTTCAGAACGGCCGTCAAATTTTACAGTTGAAATTGAATCTTTCAAACCGATACGTTCAATCAAACCTTTCGCCAATACTTTTTCTTCTGGCATTAAGTATAACTGCCATTTCAAACTTGAACTTCCCGCATTGATTGCAATTGTTTTTGTCATAATATGATACCCCTTTTTAAGCGTTTTCATCTATTATAACAAAATCTATTTTATATTTCAGTACCTTGAGTCCATTTTTGAAAATTTTCTTTAAATTTCATTAAAACACTTGCATCTTGCAGGCTAGCAAGTGGATAAACAAAAGGCTCTACTGCTATTTCACTTTTCTTCTGTAGGATAAAAATAGTCTTAGATTGTTTGGCGCTAGCAAAGAGATTTTCAGGCAGACTAATCATGGCAACCAGACTTGCCTCTTCTTTAAACCAGCCTTTCAACAAGTTACTTTGAGGACTGGTCAACAAATCACTCGGAGCGAGAAAAATAGCGTATCCGTCTGACTTGAGATACTTTAGACCTTGTTCCATGAGCAAGTGATGGGCGTAAGTATGTTCTTGGCTAGAAGCAACTTGATGGCGCGACGCAACGGCATCATCAGGATAATAGCCGACAGGCAAGTCGCTGATGACCACATCGCTTTCTTTGAGCATTTGTGGACGAACGGCATCTCCTTGGACAAAGCCAGCCTGCAAACCAATTACATCTGCCATGCTAGCTGCCAGATCAATCAGCAAATCATCCACTTCCATTCCCAAGTAATCCACCTTTTTATCAAGTGAGGTCAAGAAAGTAGCTCCCAGAATTCCCATGCCAGAACCCATTTCGAGGATAGTGATTTCCTCCTCTTTAAACAGCTCTTCCACAATAAACACCAAAAGTAAAGCAATGGCATCTGGTGTAAACTGGTGATTGGCCTGTAGGGGTTCTGTCTGCCCAGCCTTCATCAAGAGAAATTGATAGGTCTTGAGCCATTCTTCTTTGCGTAGTGCTAAGCGTTTAAGGGCCTGATTGTTCTCCTTGACCTGCTCTAACTCAGTCTCACCATCCAAATAGATGCTGTTTTGCTCCACCAAGGCGTCATAAAAGTTGGTTGCCAAATCACTTTGGATAACTTGGACATTCTCTAGTAAATACGTATAAGCTTGTTCAATTTTTTCAAAATCCATATTCCTATCTTATCAAATTTCCCTTCTTTTTTCCATCCTTATAGAAAAATCACTCCCTGACTAGGCGAGTGATTTTTGGGCTACTGTTAAAAAGAGTTCTGAATAATTTCCTTGAAACAAGTCTTCGGCGCTATAGAGGATCTGACTATGCACAGATAAAAAACCAAACTGGGCTAGCTTGTTTTCCAGTTCAGGCAATTTAAATCCATGATGGTTAGCTTCTGTCTTGGTAAAATCAGCAAGTAGGAGTTGTCCATCTTCCCTCAAATGTTGATAAAACAGTAAGAGAGTCGCATCCAAATCAGGCATATGATGAAGAACACGACAAACAACAATGAGATCAAACTCTTTCTCCAAGGGTTTTTCCAGTAAATCTTGCTCCAAAAAGTGGATATTCTTGATGTCTTGCCGCTCCGCTTTCAAACGAGCTTGCTCCAGCATTTTCTCCGAAATATCCACCAATGTCACAGACTTGGCCTGCTTGGCTAGAGGCAAGGTTAACAGCCCCGTCCCTCCACCGAAATCCAAAATTTCTTTGTCTGATAGAAGATCAATCTGTTTCTTGACTGCTTGACAAGCCAAGTTTGCAAGGAAGATATTTTTAGGGGAATCGAAAGTTTCTGCTTTGTGGTTAAAATCATGTTTCATATTTTTAGTTTAGCACAAAGTAGCTTGATTGGCTAGGAATTCTCTTTCTTTTCAACTTTCTCTTCTGATTTTTTCTTCTCTGCTTGATTACTTGAATCAGTCACTACCTTTTCCTTTTTATCTGTTTTCTCTTCTTTGATTTTGACGGAAGGAAAGATGAACTCATATTGACTCTTAGGCGTACGAACCGTCGTCACCAAGCTTGTTTTCTTATTTTGATAACTCACTTGACCCAGATTAAAGGCCTGTTCCCCACTTTCTTGATCAACCTTATCTTTGGTTCGTTTGGCCATGGCAAAAGCGACCAGCTTTTCTTTATTTAAAGCGTAATCTTGATAGTGGGCGACTTGTCGGTTCAAATAAAATTGTAACAAAAGACTAAAGATGGCTGCCACGGTGACTGCATAGATGAGAACACCTGCCTTAACTTTTTTCTTTTTCCACACGATAGATGAACTCCCTTTCTAAGCCTTTTTGGAACTGGAAACGAAAACGCACCAACTGATTATCCTCTGTAATCTGCGCAGATTTAAGTCCATAAATCATAGGCTGATATCCTCGTCCACTGGCATCAGTTTTTCGAAAATCATCTGATTTGGATTTACCCATAGCGATATCCTTGCCATCTTGCTTCATATAGAGGCGATTGCCCTCCACTTTTTCGAACTGCGAACGGTCTAATTCTGCCTCCAGCTGGTCCACAAACAAGAGCCACTCTTTTTGCTCGCTTTGCTGCTGGTAGCGAACTTCTGAAATGAGGAGCTGACTCATGGCTTGAAAGAGAAGTAAGCTTCCACTGATGACAATGAGGGCAATCAAGGATTCCAACAAGGTGAAAGCCTTGACCTTATGGCTCTTTAATCGCCAACAACTGTTCTGAACCATGATAAATCTCCAATCCTTTTTCACTAGAAAACACCTGAATCTCAACTCCGTTTATCTTTACCTGATTTTGACCTGTCTGTAGTGCCATCTTAGCTACACGCACAACTTCTTCTTTCTGCAAGATTTTTGCTTCTTCTTGCCTATTCTTTTGAATTTGTCCCAAAAGAAGGGTAGCAATACTGGCAAAGATAGCTAGAGCAACTACTGCTTCTAGTAAAATTACTGCCCTAATTTTTTGTTTCCTTAATGCGTTTAATTTTTCCATTTCCTAGATATAATTGATAACGAATCGCTCCTTTGCTGGTCTGAAATTCAACCTTAGCCAGGGACGAATTGCCCCCAGTTCGGTCAAATGTAATGTTTTGGCCTGATGGTACCTTAATTCCTTTAGGAACTGTCAACTTTTGACTGCCATTACTGATCGTTTGCCCAGCTAAGTTTAGACTAGTCTTTTGCTGACTAGCTACACTGCGTTTTTGGGTTTCCCGATACAGTTCTTCAAACTCCATAAAGAAAATCTGCTCCTCTACCGCCGCAAAAGTGGACTGGACAGAGTCGGACAAGCCCAAGGCAAGGATACTCACAAGACCCAAAACTAATAGACTTTCCAGCATGGTAAAGGCCTTAATCATTGACTTTACGATTTGCTCCTCCGTTTTTAGTATAGTATTCATTATAGGCTTTAGCCTGTTCAGGAGTAATACGCCCATCTGCTTGTAACTTGCTTAGGCTAGCATCTTCATTTTTATCCAAGCTATAAAGCTCTGCCTGGCTTTCTACCACCTTAACAACAGCAGCTTTTCCTTTGTCGTTGACTGCTTCTTTTTGCTTGGTCAGATTAGGTACAAAGAGTAATAGAAGCACACTGATGATGAGCAAGACCACCAACATCTCCACAAGTGTGAAAGCTTTAACCTTAGCTTTTTTCAAGAATGTCATCATTTTTTTCATTTTAAAAATTTACCTCCATATTTTGATACATGGGCATGAGCATTGCCGCATAAAGTAAAACGATAATCAGTGCCACAAAGATAAAAACCAGTGGCTGCACAAAATTCATGGTGCGATTGACTCGGGTAAAAAAGGCCTCCCAAGTTTTTTCAGCATAGATTTCCAACTCACTACCCAGCTTGGACTTGACTTCCCCATATTCAATAATCAAGCTCAACTCCTTCTTAAAGAATGGATATGTCGCTATCGTCTGAGAAAATTCCTGACCATTTTGTAAGGATCTAGCTAGATTTTGACCGATTTCTTTAAAGAGATGAGAACCCTGTTCCTGCATGATCTGAAAAATCTGCGTCAGCTCCATTCCCTGTGAAATCATATTCCCCCATTCACGCGCATAATAGGCTGTCAAATAGGTCTGCACAAAGATTCCAAGAAAAGGAAGGCGTGCTAGGATAGAAAAGACGCGCATCTTAGAACTTCTTTTATAAAAAGTTAGTGCTAAAAGGACACCTACTGAAACAAGGCCTACCATTCCTAGAAAGATTTGTGGCAGATTGCCGATAATTTGGGTGGCAATATTGCTACTATCCAGTTGTGGTAGTAGATAGTTCCGTAGCCCCAGCATGATTAAAAGAAGAAATCCCAGTAAAATCAAAGGATAGGTCGCTACTTCAATTAGTTTTTTCTTGACCTTGGCCAGATTGTCTAGATACTCTTCTATCTTTCCCAAACTCAGGTGGAGATTTCCATGGACTTCCGCTAGGGATAACTGAGTGACAATGGCACTTGAAAATCCCAAACCTTCCATCATTTCTGAGAATGATTTCCCCTGAGACAAGCCCGTGCGCATCTGGGTCACGCACTGCTTGTCCAACAAGGCACTCCTATCTAAAAAGGAGATAGTCTCCACTAGATGAAAACCGCTGGAAAAGAGATTATTAAATAAGGTGATGATATTTTTTTGCTTAGCTGTAGCTAATTTTTTCCGTTTCAGCCTGAAGACTTGTGATATGTCCATCTTTAAGAAGCTGGTCAATCTGTTCATTCCAGCTAGTTGGTTGGTGTTCTTGATAGTCTTTGTTTGCAAAGTCAACGATTCCTCCTCCCCCGATTAATCTCTGATAGCAGACTCCTTGCAGAACAACTGCCAACTCTTCCTCACTCACACCCAACTCTAGCAGGCGCTCATAAACACCTCGGATGCTCTTGGCATGAATGGTTGAAAAGACTGTCGCACCTGTCAAACTGGCTCTGACCACTGCACGCGCCGTCTCGCTGTCCCGAATTTCTCCAATAATCAGGAGATCTGGTCGATGACGTAAGGAAAGCTTGATGAGATTTTCATAGGTAAGCCCAATCGCTTCATTCAACTGTAATTGGAGCATGTCGTCCTGCTTGATTTCTACAGGATCTTCGATGGACATGACTTGCTGTCCTTTAAAGAGAGACTTGGCCAATTCATGCATCAGGGTTGTCTTGCCACTTCCGACTGGACCAGCAAAGAGATAGAGACCACGTTGCCTGTACTGCTTGCCCAATTCATCAATATCCTGAAACCAAAAATGCAAGTCCTGTTTCTCATCATGCAGCAAGCGAATAACTAAACTCTCATGCCCTCTATAATCGCCTACTGTAGATAAACGTAGGGACGCCATCTTCTGGTCATATTCATAATCACAGGAACCAAGTTGACTACGTCGCTTTTCTCCCACATTCATACCCGCCACAAACTTAAAGTGACTAATAACGGCCGCAAACTTTTCAAAATCATAGCTACCAATTTTACAGCGCTCGTCTCCTACCCTCATATGAAGCTCATAATCGTCTAACTTAGGAACAAAATAAATATCCTGCGCCCCTTTTTTCCGAGCCGAACGAATGATTTCTTGTGCAATTTCTTGAACCATACTTACCTCCTCACCTATACTATTCGCAAAGATTTGGGAAAAATAAAAAAAGCAACTCCAAAAAAGTTACTTTTTCTCTATTTTAATTTCATACGGCAAGAACGGTGCCTTTCCTTACCTGTTTGTTTTTCATAGCCTGGACGTAATTTTTCATCTGGGATAACCTGCTCATCCTGCAAAAGAGCCAAAGAATGGTATTGTTGTAAATACTCATCACATTCATCACACCAGCGTTGATCTTCTGGATCCCAAAAAATAGTCATCAAGTCACTTCTACTTTTATAAAGAGGGGATTCTTGTTCCAATCTAAACCAGCAAGTTTTGTAGTATTTGAGAGCATCATAATACTGGTCAAATTTCTTACTTGCTACAATGTCTTCTTCCCAACCTTCTAAGAACCACCAAGGTTCAAAATCTCCGTACATTTCTATAACACGATACATATTCATTCATTCCTTTGTACCGTATATTATAACCAATTCCGCCAGACAAGAAAAGAAATATGCTCATTTCTTAATTTCCAGATAAAAAATCCAGCCATCTTATGATGACTGAATTTCTATTTACTTATATGATAAAAACTTTTTGTTTCTTAGGATTCTGAGATATCGTTTTCGATAATGACCTTAATGGCATGGTGATCTGCTGCCTTACCGAAGACTTCATAGGCTTTTTCAATTTCACTTAGTTTGAAATAATGAGTTACCAATTTTTCTGGTTCAATCTTATGACTTTCAAGAGCTTTCAACAATTGTGGAGTTGTATTTGTAGATACCAAACCAGTTGTTACATTGATGTTGCGAATCCAAAGCTTGTCCAAATCAAATTCAACTGGTTTACCATGTACACCACAGTTGGCAACTGTTCCGTCTACACCGATAATTTTTTGACAGAAATCAAATGTTGCAGGAATACCAACAGCTTCGATAGCGACATCTACACCACGGCCATCTGTCAAATCATAAATTTCTTTAATGGCTTTTTCAGGGTCTGAAGAATTAACCTTATGAGTCGCACCGAATGATAAAGCAGTTTCCAAGCGGTTATCGTCTAAGTCCACCATAATCAATTTAGCTGGTGAATAGAATTGAGCTGTCAAGAGAGCAGCCAATCCAACAGGGCCTGAACCAATAATGGCTACACTACAACCAGGTTCTACTTTCCCTTTCAAGACACCAATTTCATATCCAGTAGGTAGAATGTCTGATAGCATAACCAAGGCTTCATCTGACAAGTCTTCTGGAGTATGGTAAAGAGTATTATCTGCATGAGGGACACGTAGATATTCAGCCTGCATACCATCAATTAAGTGACCGAAAATCCAGCCCCCTTCGTCTTCACAGTGGGCATAAATTCCTTTTTTACAGTAGTAGCATTTACCACAGGCACAAACACAAGAAATCAAGACCTTGTCGCCTTTTTTGAAGTTCGAAACTCCTTCTCCAACTTCTTCAACAATCCCAATTCCTTCGTGACCAAGAATGGTACCACTTTGGCAAGCGGGAACATCCCCTTTGATAATATGGAGGTCTGTTCCACAAATAGTGGTTTTTACGATACGCACAATAGCGTCTGTTGGCTTGCGAATCACTGGTTTGTCAACGTCAACAAAAGAAGCAAGTCCTGGTTTAACATAAGTATAGGCTTTCATAAAGCACTCCTCCGTTTTTTTATTTGTACTATTTATAATACAATTGTAAGCCTTTTCATTTGT
>NZ_JAJNSA010000004.1:0-69278 GCF_027497875.1 Streptococcus sp. SM3
ACTAGATTTCCACCGTTATCCACTGTTAAACCATTTACTGGACTATCTACTGTAATCGTTGTTCCTGGTTTGTTTGGTGTTATTACCTTAGTATTTGCTGGTACTGGTGTTTTTTCTGGTACAGTTGTTTCTGTTACTATTCCTGTTAATTTATCCGCTATTTTTGGATTTGCATCTTCTGTATCTGGAATTCCATCGTTATCATCATCTGAATCTTCTTTATCTGGAATACCATCTCCATCTGTATCGCGTTGGATTGGAACTGGAACTTTCACAGTAACTGTCTCGCCACCATTTGTAACTTTAACCGGAATCTCTACTATACGTTCTTCTTCTTTTGGTTCCCAATTGTCTACTGTTGGTGTTCCTTTAAGTTTACCTTCATCATCTACTGTTAAACCGTTTACTGGTTTGTCTGTTGTAATGCTTGAACCTGGTTTGTTAGGTGTCACAACTATAACTGGTGTAATTAGTGCTTTTTCCGGAACTGGTGCTGGGTTTGTAACCTCAGCAGCTAAAGGTCCATTTGCTGTTCCTCTAGCTACAGGACTCTCAAGTGTTAAATTATTATCAATTTTCTTAGATACTTTTGCAGTTATATCTGTTTTATCTGCAACTTCAGCATCAGAAATTGTTACAACTCCTGCAGGCGTTACTGATACTTTATCAGCTGACTTACCATTTACTGTCCAATTATTTCCTGATTTTGTAACTGTTACAGTTTCTGGTGTTGTTTTACCTGTTGGTGTGTAAGTAATTGTAATAGTATCTATATCTTGTGGATTTGTGCTGTTAGGACGTGTTGGTGGTGTTATTGTTGCACTTCCATCCTCATTACCTACTATGCTAGGTACTGTTGGTGTTATTGCTAACACTACTTGACGTTTGATTTCTGTCGGTGCAAATGTTGTTCTAGTCGTACTATTAACATCTGTAATAGAATTTTTACTAGTATCTGGGAATATTGCTGTTGCATTTCGAGTATATTTCCCTGAATTATCTAGTGTTGTTCCTGGATCTAATTTATCACCTTGTTTCCATGTCCACGTCATACCACTTGGTAAATAATTGTTCCCTTTATCTGCTTTATCTTCACTATCTACAACTTTAAGGTACTTATGAGCATCAATGTTTTTATCACTGTTTGCTACATTCAATGTTGAACCTACTGGTACTTTTGCTATACCGTTTTCTAGATTTCTTGTTTCAATATCAACTACACGGTACTTGAATTTGAAATCACGGCTATCTGTAGCACTACTTCCTTCTACGTGAAGAGTTGATTCATGTACTCCTAAAGTTTCAGTATTCAATACAGTACCTGAAGATAAACGAGTTGCATATGGATTTGCTTGAGTTTTTCCTGTTTGAGACGTAAATGTTGATGAAGTTACTCCTTTTGGAAGCCCTTCTTTAACTTCTACTTTAGAAATTATACCAGTGTTATCCCATACTTTTAGTTCTGGGTTAAATGTAGCTCCTCGATAAACTGTAAATATTGGTGTATTTGCATTTTCTGTTAAACGAACTCCATTTAGCGTTGCTTCTGGTTTTTGAGCATCTTTTGCAACTGCTTTTGCTGGATCTGAATCAGTACTATTTCCATTTTTCGTAACTACTGTTACTTCCGTTCCGTCTTTTACTTTATTTTCTGGAATTGTAATTTCCCCTGTTTTAGGATTAATTCGTACTTCTGGTTTATCTACTGTCCAGTTTCCTTTAGGATCTTTCTTTCCTACAGCTGTTTGTGGTTGGTTATCTTCCCCTATATAGCTAACAGTAATCTTATCTACTTTTGCTGGATCTTGTGGTTTTGCTGTTACTTCTCCATTATCTTTTGCTGTTACTACTGGCGTTTGTGGTTTTGCACCTTTTGCTATTTCTTTTGCTATTGGACTTTCAAGAGTTAAATTATTATCAATTCTCTTAGATACTTTTGCCGTTACCTCTTTACCATCCGCTACCTCAGGATCAGAAATTGTTACAACTCCTGCAGGTGTTACCGATACTTTATCTGTTGTCTTGCCGTTTACTGTCCAATTATTTCCTGATTTTGTAACTGTTACAGTTTCTGGAGTTGTCTTACCTGTTGGTGTGTAAGTAAGTGTAATAGTATCTATGTCCTGTGGTGTTGTGCTATTAGGACGTGTTGGTGGCGTTATTGTAACAGTTCCGTTTTCATTAGCTACTACACTTGGCGCTGTTGGTGTTACTGCTAAAACTACCGGGCGTTTGATTTCTGTCGGTGCAAATGTTTTTCTAGTTGTGCTATTGACATCTGAAACACTAGTTGGGAATATTGCTGTTGCATTTCGAGTATATTTACCTGAATTATCTAGTGTTGTTCCAGGTTCTAATTTATCCCCTTGTTTCCATGTCCACGTCATACCGCTTGGTAAATAATTATTTCCACGATCTGCCAAGTCTTTACTGTCTACTACTTTTAGATAGTTATGTGCATCAATATTTTTACCACTGTTTGCTACATTCAATGTCGAACCTACTGGTACTTTTGCTACACCATTTTCTAGATTTTTTGATTCGATATCAACTACGCGATATTTGAATTTTAAATCACGACTATCTGTAGCACTACTTCCTTCTACATGAAGAGTTCCTATGTGGTCTCCTAGCGTTTGAGTATTCAATACTGTACCTGAAGATAAACGTGTTGTGTATGGTGTTTTTTCAGTTTTACCTGTTTGAGCTGTAAATGTAGATGCTGTTATTCCATATGGAAGATTTCCTGTTGTTACTTTAGAAATTACACCAGAATTATCCCATACTTTTAGTTCTGGGTTAAATGTTGCCCCTCGATAAACAGTAAAGATTGGTGAATTAGCTGTTTCTGTCAAACGAACTCCATTTAACGTCGCTTCTGGTTTTTTAGTATCACGTGGTGTTACATTGAATGTAAATGTTACTGGCTTAGCTTTGTTACCAGCATTGTCACTAGCATTGAAAGTAATCGTATTTGTTTTACCAACATCTTCTGCAGTTGTTGTAATAGTAATTGTAGTTACTTTTTCAGTATCAGTAATTTTTACATTAGTATTTGTTGCTTTACCAGACAGAAGTCTATTACCATATTTTGTAGTGAAATCTTTACCGTCGATAGTAACAACTTTATTATCTTTTGCTGTTACTGTAAAGGTTACTTTTTCACCTTCTACTACTGTTTGGTTAGCTGGTGAGATTGCTAATGTAGGTGGTTGGTTATCTGGTGCTTCTAGTACTGTAACTGGTACATTTACATTTTCAGTCGATCCATCTGGATATGTTACTTTTACTACCGCATTCCCTACGTTTCCTGGCTTAGCTGTTGATGGTTTACTTAAAACAGTAAGTGAGCCAGGTGCATAGTTCTTCACTTTTGCTTTGACTGCATCATCAGTAATCGTTTGCCCTTGGTTTACTGTTAACGTTTCTCCTGTCGGATTGTACTTAGACGCTTGATCTTTTACTGTAATGGTAATTGTTTTTTCAGCTTTGTTTCCATTTTTATCATAGGCTTTAATAGTTACTGTACTATTGCCTACAGGTCCTGTCGGTGTCCCAGTAATCTTACCATTTGCAAATGTTAATCCTTGTGGTAATCCAGTTACTTCAATCGGATTGTTTGGACGCATTCCTACTCCACCTGTATTATCTACAGCTGTTACCGGAATTGGTGTGATTGCTTCTTTTTTCGTTACTGTTGCTCCGTTGGCATTAATAGTTGGTGGTGTCGTATCTCTTGGTGCTAAACTTGTTCCTAGCGAACCTACAATATATGATTGATTAGTATTTCGCGCAGATGTCACAGACGCTGCATATACATTACCATTAGCTGCATCTTTTTCTGTTACATTATCCTTCAATTTCACTCTAGCTGTCATATGTATCGCATAAGGTGTGCTTACCTTACCTACTTCCATTCCAAGAGTATAACTTACCCCACCAGTATAATTCCCATCTGTTTTTCTTACAATCTTATCTAAGTCAGAATCGTCTTGGTTATTTTTAAACACTTGGGGTTTTTGATTGGAACGACTTACTCCTGAGTTTGGATCATATAGAGATCTTCTATCACCATCAAAGATCTTATCCTTCTGTTGCCAAGGATTCGAAATTACAATTGTATTTCCAACCTTTTCAAATCCACTGCCTCCATCAGAAAGCCTTCTTCCACCAACATTTCGATAACGAGTAATAGTTAAATTTTCTACTCTATTAGAACCATCCATGATATTGAACGGAGGTTGAAAATAATAATGCTGACCATAAGATTGTTCTACCATAGCTCTTCCATCATTATTGAAGAAAATATCATAGACCATCCATTTACCTGAACTGTTTTGCTCATAAGCTGCTTTAATTACTGTCTTATTTTCTGTAAATTCAGGTTCATTATTTCTTGTTTTTCGTCCTCCGTTATCTTTCGGATCGACCGATGCATAGTATTTAACGTTCTTTAACGCCCCAGAAGAACTAATTGGTGTATAAGCTCTAAACTGTATTCCTCGAGGAATACTCTGTCCATTACGTGGATCATGAGAACCCGAATTCAAACGCATGGTAGCAATTTTAACAGAGTTAAAAGTTCTCTTAACACGCTTGTTCAAATCCTCAAGTTCACTAGTCGTTACTCCAGTATTAGATACCGCTCCTTGAGCAAGGGAAATGACATCATTAGCTTTTTCTAATACTTCTTTAGTAGTCTCATGATCAGGTAATTCAAGAAGTGCTGCTTTTAATTGTTCAAGAGATAGCTTTAAAGAATCATTTTTATTTGTAGGGACTTCATTTTCCTTATTTGATGATTCATCCGATTTTTTCTTAGCTTCTGACTCTGTTGGCTCTGTTTTATCATTAGCCAACTCTTCCTTAGGCCTGTTGGTCTCTTTATTTGCTTGTGATAAAGTTGCTACATCGCTCTTTAAGAGTGATGCCAATTCATCTACATCTTTTTGGACTGCATCGGCACTACTAAGTATAGCTTGCCCTCTTTGAACTCTATCTTTAATCGAAGAGAGAAGGGAACTATCAAGATTTAATGGAGTTGAAAGAAGACCATTTAGTTCTTCCAAAACTGTTCTTAACTGCGATTTATCAGCTGTTTTAAGAAGGCTTTCAGTAGTAGTTGGTTTTTCATGTTTTACAGGATTAAGTTCGACATCTACTTTATTTTCAGCAGTTTCCTTACTTTCCTCAACATTTTCAGGCTTATCAGTCCCATCTTGCAGTGACTCATCTTTTGCTTTCACTAAATCGGCAGTAGATTGATTTTTACCATTTATAGTATCTGCACTTGCTACGTGTGCTCCTAAAAACATCAGTGCTGCTATAGCTACCGATGCCGCACCGAACTTATATTTACGAATACTATAACGAAGCTCTTTCTCCGCCCTGCAATCTTGTTGCTTATTCCACATGATTTACAATCTCCATATTTTCTCTGTTGATATAGCATTTTTTCTTATAAACATACGTAAAAAAACGCTACATATAGTTTTCTTAAGCATAAACAATCTGTATTTTAAGTACATATTGTTTATACCAGTTATTTTGTACCTTGGATACAATTTTATGATAACAGATTGTCCTTTAAAATTCAATACATTACCATTAAATCCCCAAAATATTTTAAATATTTGAAAATATACAAAAATTTAAAACCAATTTATCTAAGGGATGCCTACCCTATATTATAGAAGAACCTAAAGAATATCTTTGTAAAAATAGCTTCGTTTGCCTTACTTTTAAAGTATATAAATATCAACTCAAATGTGAAAAAGTATTTTAGACATCAAAAAGAGAGGTTCCCTCCCTTCTGAATTTAATTCTGCTAAAGTAGCCAAATACTAATTGTTGATAACATCTAAAATATAGGTGTCTGACTTCAAAAGATTATTGGGGTCAAATTGGACGTCCAAGGGAGCATTTTCCTGATTACGAAAGCCGATACTATATTAAAATGAAACATCCATATAAATGATAGAGCATTTTGATTGCAAAAAAATAAGACAGTAATCTTAATGTGATTACTATCTTAAAAATGATTATCATCATTCACATAAGGTGAAAAGAGAATATAGCTAAATTTATTCTTCTGTTATGTCAATAACAATCTCTTCTGATTCATCAAGAGTTTCGGCCTTTTCTTGCCATTGCTCCTTGAGATTATTGAATCGATTTTTTGATGCTTCTGTCGCTTGACGAGCACATGATTTGGCTTGAGCAAGTACGCTGTCCACAGTGATTTCACCTGACTCAACCTGTTCTTTGGTTTTAAGAACAAAATCTGTAGCCTGCTCCTTGACTTCTGTCAGTTTTTCACAGACCTGCTCCTTAGCATATTCAGGATCTTCTCTCAAATCATCTAGAAAATCTTGAGCCTGACTGCAAACTTGTTTGCCCTTGTCGCTTGTTAAAAACAAGGCAAGAGCTGCACCTGAAACGGTTCCTAAAAGGATTGAGGATAGTTTACCCATAAGAATTCTCCTTTTTTATTTTTTGAAAAATTTACTTGCGACACGTAGAGCTGACAGACTTGCACCAGTCTTAAGTGTTTTTGAACCAGCTGATGAAGCTTTCTTGCTCAAGACACGCGCATGGTCATTGAGGTCTGAAACAGATAGAGATAAATCTGCAACTGCACTAAAGAGTGGATCAATCGTTGCTACCTTGACATTGATATCATCTGCCAAGACATTGACCTTAGCCAGCAATTCATTGGTATGATGCAAGGTCACATCCACATCTAAAGTTAAGGTTTTAATCGTCTTCTCTGTTTCATCGATAACACGTCCAAGCTTTTGTACAGTAATGATTAAATACACTAAAAATACAATCAAAGCAAGGGCTACAAGAATATATGCAACTTCTAACATTTAGTTTTTCTCCTCTGAAATATAGTAAGGGGCCTTCTTTCGATTTTGATATAGAATGATAAAAATACCCAGTCCGATAAGAACAACTGAAAGCCATTGAGACACT
Source organism: Streptococcus sp. SM3 (assembly GCF_027497875.1). Next base: position 6,979 of record NZ_JAJNSA010000004.1, read on the forward strand.
CGAAGACCAAAGAACATGAGGCTATCTGTCCGCATGCCTTCAATAACCATGCGACCAAAACCATACCAAATCAAGTAGAAGGCAGTGATATGACCTCGTCTGAGGCTCTTCCATTTTCGTCTAAAAATCAGAATCAAGGCAAAGCCAAGCAGATTCCATAAAGACTCATAAAGGAAGGTCGGCTGACGGTAGCTCCCCTCAATATACATCTGGTCACGGATAAAGCCAGGTAGATAATCCAGATTATCCACTGCTGCACCATAGGCTTCTTGGTTAAAGAAATTGCCCCAGCGACCCAAACTTTGGGCAATCATGACGCTAGGCGCCGCAATATCTAGAAAATCCCAAGTATTGATGAGTTTACGATCAGCAAAAATATAGAGTACAAGAGCCCCAGTTATCAAACCACCGTAAATGGCCAAACCACCATTCCAAATGGCAAAAATCTCTCCCAAATTCTGACTATAGTAATCAAAACGGAAAATGACATAGTAGAGACGAGCTCCTAAAATAGCCAAGGGAAAGGCTATCAAGATGAAATCTAAAATATCGTCTGGTATGATCTTCTTTCTAGGTGCTTCTTTCATGGTCAAATAAACCGCCAAAATCAAGCCTGTCACAATACATAAGGCATACCATCGAATAGCTAGAGGCCCTAGATGAATAGCAATTGGATCAAGCATTAGGCACCTCGTTTTGAGCAATGAGATTTGTCAAGCGTTCTTCGAACAAACGTGTCGCATCAAAGCCCATTTCCTTGGCACGATAATTCATGGCAGCAGCCTCAATCACGACAGAGATATTACGACCAGTTTTAACTGGAATGCGGATACGAGGAATGCCTACGCCAGAAATTTCTATTTCCTCGGCATTGTTTCCAAGACGATCAAAAGTCTTATGCGTATCGTAATTTTCCAGGTAAACGGCTAGCTGGACTTGTGAAGAATCCTTGACCGCACTCGCACCGTAGAGACTCATAACATCGATAATCCCAACACCACGAATTTCAATCAAGTGTTTCAAGATTTCAGCTGGTTCACCCCAAAGAGTAATCTCATCCTTGGCAAAGATATCGACACGGTCATCAGCTACCAAGCGGTGACCACGTTTGACAAGCTCTAAACCTGTCTCACTCTTACCGATACCACTATCTCCCTGAATCAAGACACCCATTCCATAGATATCCATCAAGACACCATGCACACTGGTCCGTTCTGCCAAACGAGAATCCAGATAACTAGATAACTCTCCAGACAAACGACTAGTAGCTGTACGACTGGTTAAAATGGCAATCTTACATTCTCTGGCTGCCTTTAGCATCTCCTCTGGAACTACCAAACCACGAGCAACAATGACCGCAGGTGTCTCAGGTAGAAACATTTTTTTCAAGACTTGGTAACGGTTGTGAGAGGACATCGAAACGAGATAGGACCACTCCTTCATTCCCAAGAGCTGGATTCGCTCTGGCGTGTAGTAGTCAAAATAGCCTGTCATTTCAAGACCAGGTCGCGTAATGTCCGCAGTATTAATTTCCTTTTCAAGTAATTCTGGTTCGCCATAGACAATGTCTAGTCTAAGCTTTTCAATCACTTCTTTTACTAAAACCGACATCATTTCCTCCTTCAAATGAGTTCTTCTCTCTATTATATCAAATTGTAGGAGGATATTTGAGATTTTTGCAGGCTTTGTAGTATTTATTTAAAAGAAAAAGACTAGATTTCTCTAGCCTTTCATTTCTAATTAGAATTTTTTACGTTTACGAGCTGCTTCTGATTTACGTTTACGTTTTACAGAAGGTTTTTCATAGAATTCACGTTTGCGTGTTTCTTGAAGAGTACCAGCTTTAGTAACCGCACGTTTGAAACGACGAAGTGCGTCGTCAAGAGATTCATTCTTACGTACTACTGTTTTAGACATTTTTTTCACTCCCTTCAAGTTCAAGATCTATTCTATTTTACACGTAAAAGGAATAATTGTCAAGAGGAAACTAAGTTTTTTATTCTTCATAATGATTAATAATATAGTTCACCATCTCCTCCATATCTGCTTCAGATAAAGGTAATTCCCAGTTTGTTGTTTCCATTTTAAGAAAAGCATCACTGACTTCAGATTTATTATCTGGCAACAAAATTTTGCCGTCTTTTTCAAACATAATACCTATCCTATCATATAAGACATGAAGATTTTTTTTTCCTTTTTTATTTGGATCAATATCAAAAGACTGTAAAGAGATTAAGATTTCATTTCCTTTATAAGACAAATCAATATACATGTGATTTGATAAATCATACGGTCTAGATAAAGTACCTCCTGATGAGTAATTTGACCTCCCTCTTCCCCCTCTTGTCTTTACAAATGTATCAGTACCATCTTTCTCTTTTAAAAAAATTAAGTTTCCATCACTATCTCTCTTGCTTAAAAGAAAGTATTTTATTTTATTTTTCTCTTCTAGCCTAGCTCTCTTATATGCTTCTTTTATTTTTAGAAATTCTTCTTTATTCATGTGTCCCCTAACGTAATGTTGAAGTTTTATATGTCTAAAGCAACTCACTACACAGAGCAAGTGGTTCTGAATTTATTTTTCAAGTAAGCTGAGCGCTTCAGCATCTGCGATGATCGTCACATCAGGGTGATTTTGGAGGCTACTTGCTGGGAGATTCTCAGTCACTGGGCCAGACACTGTTCCGGCAATGGCTTCTGCTTTCGACTCACCGTAAGCAAAGAGAAGGATTGACTTGGCATCCAAGATATTTTTAATTCCCATTGAAATGGCTTGAGTTGGAACGTCTTCAATCTTGTCAAAGAAGCGAGCATTGGCTTCAATAGTAGACTGGTCAAGCTCTACTAGATGCGTTTGACTGTCAAATGGAGTACCAGGTTCATTAAATCCGATATGTCCATTGCGACCGATTCCCAAGATTTGGAGGTCAACTGGATGCTCAGCCAAAATTTGGTTGTAGCGTTCAACTTCAGCTTCAGCATGGTCCTTAACTCCACGAGGTAAGAAACTTTCTTTAAATGGTTTTTGGTTGAACAAATTTTCTTGCATGAAGTAACGGTAAGACTGTGGATTGTCTCCATCAAGTCCTACATACTCATCAAGGTTGACACTGGTTAGATTTGAAAAATCAAGGTCACTCTCAACAATTTCCTTGTAAAATTCAAGTGGGCTACTTCCTGTCGCAAGTCCTAGTGTTTGAGCTCCATTGGCCAATTTTTCCTTCAAAATCTCAAAAGCAACTTTTCCACCTTCGATTTGGTTTTCAACTTTAATAACTTTCATCTTTTTATCCTCCGTTTCAATCTATATTTATTATATGGTATAGACCAATTTTTGTCAAGTGAAAACGATTTAATTTTCAAAAAAAGAGCGTCCAAACTTGAAACATGTTATAATGGATAAGATTAGAACTTAGAAAGAATGAACAGATATATGAATACAGCTGATTTTGATTTCCACTTACCCGAGGAATTGATTGCCCAAACGCCCCTTGAAAAACGGGATGCTTCTAAACTCCTCATTGTCAACCGTGAGACTGGAGAAATGCAGGATAAACACTTCCACTCTATTATTGATATGCTGGAACCTGGTGACGCCCTTGTCATGAACGATACCCGCGTTCTCCCTGCCCGCCTCTATGGTCAAAAGGAAGAAACTGGAGGTCATGTGGAACTTCTCCTGCTTAAAAATACTAGTGGAGATGAGTGGGAAGTTCTGGCTAAACCTGCCAAACGCCTCAAGGTTGGCACTCGTGTTAGCTTTGGTGATGGTCGCCTCAGCGCTGTCGTTACGGAAGAATTGACCCACGGGGGCCGCATTGTCCGCTTTGAATACCAAGGAATTTTCCTAGAAGTTTTGGAAAGTCTGGGTGAAATGCCTCTGCCACCTTATATTCACGAAAAACTGGATGACCGTGAACGTTATCAAACCGTTTACGCTAAGGAAAGTGGCTCTGCTGCTGCACCAACTGCTGGACTGCACTTCACCAAAGAACTGCTGGCAGAAATCCAAGCTAAAGGAGTTCATCTGGTCTATCTGACTCTTCATGTCGGGCTCGGAACCTTTAGACCAGTTTCTGTTGACAATCTGGACGAACATGAAATGCACTCAGAATTCTACCAACTTTCTGAAGAAGCAGCTGCCACCCTTCGATCTGTTAAGGAAAATGGAGGCCGTGTCATCGCTGTCGGAACCACTTCTATCCGCACCTTGGAGACTATTGGTTCCAAGTTTGAGGGGCAAATCCAAGCAGATTCTGGCTGGACCAATATCTTTATCAAACCTGGGTATGAGTGGAAGGTCGTGGATGCCTTCTCAACCAACTTCCACCTGCCAAAATCAACTCTGGTCATGTTGGTTTCTGCTTTTGCAGGCCGTGAATTAGTCTTAGACGCTTATCACCATGCCATTCAAGAACACTACCGCTTCTTTAGTTTCGGTGATGCCATGTTTATCTATTAATTTTCATAATCAAAAAAGCGCATATTATCAAGGTTTTAAAACCTGATAGTATGCGTTTTGTTATGGATAAAAATTGAGTTAATTTATTCTCAAGCTCGGATCTTTCAAACTCTGAACACTGGCATTGATCACCGCACCGACAATCAAAATCTTAGCGATGAGAATAAACCAGAACATCATGACCACCACGACGACGGAACTGAAAAAACGCACGTCCACTAGGTGATTGACATAATTGTTGACATAGACTGAAAAGATATTGAGCAGTAAGGCCAGAGTCAATAAGACAAAGGCACTACCTGGTAATACAGAGCGAATCCGTCGGATCTTGACATTAGGCAGAAAATAATAAAGCATGACCAAGATAGCAAAAATCAAAGCATAGACCAAGGGACCTGTTAGATCTTGCAGATAATCAAAGAGAAGACTATCCGATTTCCAGTAACTTTTGATAAGGTTGAGAAGCATGCGACCAAAGACACTCAAAAACAGAGCTAAGGCAAAGAGAATCTGCAAGCCAAAACTGACAAACAAACTCATGAGCTGATGGGAAATCATTCCACGATTTTTTGCTACTCCGTAAGCTTTATTAAAGGCTTTCTGTAGGAAATTCATGGATTTTGAAAAGGTCCAGAGGGCTGACAAAACCGCAAAACTCAATAAACCCGTTGAAGGTTGGGTCAGCACTTCTGTAATAATCTTTGCAACCACATCATACATGGTTTCTGGCAAAAATTCATTGACAACCTTTAAAAAATTAGAAACTGGAATCTGAAAATAAGGGAGGATATTGACCACCACCAAAAGAAGGGGAAAAATCGAAATCAACCAATAGTAGGCTACTGCGACACTGGTCAACTCACTATCTGATGCTTGATAATAATGCAAAAAAGCTTTTAATAAAGGCTTATCTATCAGCTCTTTCCACCACTTTTTCATGTCACACTCCTTCACTTATAATCTTGATTAATTTCTTCTTACCAATTCCATCATATCATAAGGTAGGGTATTGGCAGCTTCCTTCAAGGAATAGTTCTCTAGATTATTTACATTTTGTCGTAACTTCTTGGCATACTTGGTCGTAATCAATCGTTTTTCTTCATATTCAAAAATCAGCTTGCGCTCCAGATAATAGCCTCTCAGCATTTCATCGATATTGTTGGGTTTAACACGATTAATAACCCGTTCGACAAAGGCACCACTGGTGATAATAGCTGTTTCTCGGAGACGAGAATCCTGCATGAAGCTGATCAAAGAACTCTTATAAACCCCTTTAAGGTTCTCCAGACTTTCGATAATCATCTCTGTATTTTCTAGATAGAGCTCTGCAATTTGGTCATAGTCAAGGGCTCTGAGTTTCTGTGATTCTTCATTTTTCCAACTGCGAAAGGTCTTGCCAAAGGTAAAGACTTCGTGAAGGAGAAAACGTAAGATCCGCAAGGAAACAAGGAAATAATAGGTCAATCGTGAAGCAAACTTGCGATTGATACTTTGTTCCATGTTTTTCAAATAACGTTGGTAGACTCGATAGGCACGCTCACTCATCTTGTCCTCTTCGTAAGCCTGTTCTAAACCATCACTTTCAATACTGAGGATGAGAAGTTTCAAGGCCTCCCAGTCTTCTTGAGCCCCCTTATTTTCTTGACTCAGGATAAGATTTTCAATACGTCCATGGTAATTGTCAATGGCTGCATAGAGGGGAAGTTTATTTCTGGTTTCTTCCAACTCTTTTTCCAACTCTAGCGTCACTTCATTCAAAATGGCTATATGCATGAGATAGTCCTTGCTTTCTTCCTGTTCATCAGAAAGATGAGGCAAGACCACGAGGCCTGTTAAAAAGCTTACAAGCGTCACACCTGCGACAAGGAAAAGCAAGAGAGGATACTCCTGTTCTAGATTACTTGGTATCAGAAGGATCGTAGCAATCGACACCGTTCCCTTGACACCTGAGAAGGTCAAAAGAAGCATGTCCTTCATATACTTATTTAACTTTTTCTTGAGACGTCTAGTTCTATAGGCATAATAGCCATAAATCATGACAAAACGAATCGCAAAGAGGACAAAGGTAAGGGCTATAAGAGATCCCAATAAAAGTAAGGGATTATAGATTGGATTGGTCAAGATAGGCTCTGCTATCATTTCCAACTCCATCCCTAAAATCACAAAGACAGAACCGTTTAGCATAAAATTCACTGTATGCCAAACCGTCTCGGTCACCGTATCCACTTGGGCTTCGAGGAGCGTAATTTTCTTAAAACGGCTTGCCTTTAAAATCCCAGCAACTACAACGGCAATAATCCCTGAAACGTGGACTTCTTCTGCCAGAAAGAAGGTTACCAAGGGCAAACTCAATTCCAGAAGGAGCTCACTAGCAATATCCGTTGCTCTCACACTTAGCAAGAAGCTATGGAGGAAACGATTGGTCATGGCTGTTAAAAAGCCAATCAAAAAACCACCTAGGATTGAAAAGATGAGCGAACTGCTAGCTTGCCCAAGGGAAAAGGCTCCCGTTGTCCAAGCTGTCAAAGCTACCTGAAAGGCAACCAAACCAGAAGCATCATTCAAGAGTCCTTCACCTTTAAGAATATTGGACACGCGCTTAGGAAAGCTAAAACGCTCCGAAAGAGAAGCAAAAGCCACCAAGTCCGTAGGACCAAGGGCTGCCCCAACTGCCAAGCAAGCTGCCAAAGGAAGACTGAGCCAAAGAAGATGGGCCAAGCCACCCAAACTCAGGGTCGAGATGAAAATCACTGGAAATATGAGATAAACAATGATTCGCCAGTGTTTTAAAATAGCTGTAATGTCCGCTTCTTCCGACTCTCGAAAAAGCAAGGGCCCAATAACCAGTGCCAAAAACAACTCTGTATTGAGGTGAAAGTCGGTATTGGGTAAAAAGAGACCAATCACAATTCCCAAAAGAATTTGCACCAAAGGGAGAGGCAAAAAGGGCAGGAGTTTATTGGTTGTACTCGAGACAATCAAGACCAGTAAAAATAGGATGAGGTAAATCAGTAATTCCACGCACTTCCTCCTTAATCTTTTTTACAACAGGATTCAAATATCTCCTTCTGCTCTTTGATTTTTTGGTCAATCTTGGAACAATCCTTGTGCTCAATTTTTCTCTGGCACCGCTCCATTTCAAGAGCAACTAATTTTTTCTTGATTTTAAGCATTTTTTTGCTCATATGTGCTTGGTCTAGCACTCCCACCGCTCGTTCGTGGTGGGTTGACTCAACAAAATTCTGGCGCATGGCATCCAGCTTTTCACGTAGGTATTGTTTATCCATGTCTATATCTCTCTAATTTTTCAATCATCACTAAAAACGGTGGGTTGTTGACTTGGTTCAGGGTTCGGTAAATGGCAGCTGTGTACTCTTGTTGGTTCAACTGGCTGACAAAATCCAAGACAGCATCCCTCTCTAGGTCGCCTCCTTCATGACCATAATAGATCATGATAGCAATCCGTCCACCTTTGACAAGCAAATGACACAGCTTTTCTAATGCTTCAATCGTTGTCTGAGGTTGGGTGATGACAGACTTATCAGCTGACGGCAGATAGCCCAGATTAAAAATCCCTGCCTTGGCTTCTGTAACAAACTGGTCCAGTGTCTCGTGACCTTGCAAGATTAATTGGGCATTTGTCAGGCTAGCCTGATGCAAACGCTCTTGGGTCTTTTCCAAGGCTTGCTCCTGAATATCAAAGGCATAGACTTGCTTAGCTAGCTTGGCTAGAAAAAGCGTGTCATGACCATTTCCCATGGTCGCATCCACTACGATATCATCTTGAGTTACAACCTCAGCCAAAAAATCATGTGCCATTTCAAGTGGTCTTTTCATTTTCAAACTCCTGTTTTACAGCCTTGCATCCTTGAACACTTCCACGACGTCGCATTTCAGTTTCAATAGCATTTAGCACTTCCCATTTATTGAGGCTCCACATAGGCCCAATCAGCATATCCCTAGGTGCATCTCCTGTGATTCGATGGATAACGATATGCTTGGGAATGATTTCCAGTTGGTCGCAGATGACCTTTACATATTCGTCCTGACTCATCAACTGCAAGCGTCCTTCGTGATAATCTCGTTGCATACGAGTATTGGTCATAAGATGGAGCAAATGCAGTTTAATCCCTTGAATATCGTTATCCGTGACACAGCGGCGGACATTTTCAATCATCATCTCATGGGTTTCACCAGGCAAGCCATTGATCAAATGGGAAACTATCTCAATCTTGGGATACTTTCTCAAACGCTTGACCGTTTCCACGTACAATTCATAGGAGTGGGCACGGTTAATCAGATCAGAGGTTGCTTCATAAGTGGTCTGCAAGCCCAATTCAACCGTCACATGCATGCGTTCCGACAACTCAGCCAAATACTCGATAGTTTCGTCTGGTAAACAGTCTGGGCGCGTTCCAATATTGATTCCTACCACACCTGGCTCGCTGATAGCCTGTTCATATCGCTCCCGAATCACTTCCACCTTTTCATGGGTGTTGGTAAAATTTTGAAAATAAACCAGATATTTCTGAACATCCGGCCACTTACGGTGCATAAAGTCAATTTCCTTATAAAATTGCTCACGGATAGGCGCATCCGGTGCTACGATAGCATCTCCAGAACCTGAAACCGTACAAAAAGTACAGCCTCCATGAGCCACAGTCCCATCACGATTGGGACAGTCAAACCCCGCATCAATAGGGACTTTAAAAGTCTTTTCTCCAAAGAGTTTTCGATAATAATCATTCAAGGTGTTATAAGATTTCATAACTTTCATTATAACAAAAAACACCCACAATCTCAAAAGCCTGACTTTCCTATAAATTCCTCTGTTTCTCGTTTCCTTTAGCGATTTTTTATGATACAATATGGGTATGATTTTAATGAAATTAGCATCTATTTTATTATTGATACTGACCTTAGTCGTCTGCATTATCATAACCAAACTTTTTAGATTAAAAAAACTAGGACGAAACTTTGCGGATTTGGCTTTTCCAGTCTTGGTATTTGAGTACTACCTAATCACAGCTAAAACCTTTACCCATAATTTCCTCCCTAGACTGGGCCTAGCCCTCTCACTCCTAGCCATTATTCTCGTTTTTTTCTTTCTTTTGAAAAAACGCAGCTTTTACTATCCTAAATTCATCAAATTCTTCTGGCGAGCAGGATTCTTATTAACCCTTGTCATGTATATCGAGATGATTGTTGAATTGTTCTTAATGAAATAATCGAATCCCTAAACATTTTTTAGGGATTTTTGCTTTCTCTACAAAATAGGATAGACAATAACACTATACAATTTTATACAAAGAAAATCCCTTAGAAACTTATATTCCAAGGGATTTATCTTCTATCTAAGACAAGAGCTTCTCGCTAGTCTTTAATGATAAAGAAGGTATCAAAATTTCTAATCTTCTTTTTTACCTTTAGTGGCTACTAATCCTGCACTCAAACCGAGAAGAGCTAAGCCTGCTGCTACTGCTGCTTGGCTTGCTGCACTTCCTGTATTTGGTAACTGCGCTTTGTTAATTTGACTAGATTCACTTGAAGCGATTGGTTTTTTAGCTTCTTGAGCTACTGGTTTGGTTGTTTCGCCAGCTGTACCGACTTCTATGATGCGATCTTGAGCCATAACTTTATCATAGCTATCCTTTTCAGTTCGCTTACCATTTTCAACCTCAATCAAGTGAACACGGACACCTTGTCTTCCTTCTTGGAGGACTCGGGTTTCACCTGCAGGAAGTTTATCGTTCTTTTGTTCCTGAACCTTGAAATCGATTGTTTCTTCTTCAATTACAAGTTCAGGTCTGTTAAGCACAAGATTCTTCACTTCGTCCTCTGGTAGAGAAGTGCCTGGGTTAGTTCCAACTTCTAGGATACGATCTTGAGCAACAACTTTATCATAAGTTTCTTTAAGTTGGCGTTTACCATTTTCCACTTCAATCAAGTGAACACGGACGCCTTGTTTTCCTTCTTGGAGGACACGGGTTTCACCTAGATACAACTTATCAGACTTACGCTCCTGAACCTTGAAGTCGATGACTTCTTCTTCGACTACAAGTTCTGGTCTGTTGAGCACAAGATTTTTCACTTCGTCTTCTGGAAGAGAGGTGCCTGGGTTGGTTCCAACTTCCACGATACGATCTTGTGCAGCAACTTTATCGTAAGTTTCTTTAAGCTGACGTTTTCCATTTTCTACTTCAATCAAGCGAACACGGACTCCTTGTTTTCCTTCTTGGAGGACACGGGTTTCACCTAGATACAACTTATCAGACTTACGCTCCTGAACCTTGAAGTCAATGGTTTCTTCTTCGACTACAAGCTCTGGGCGATTCCGAACAAGATTTTTCACTTCGTCTTCTGGAAGAGAGGTTCCTGGTTTGGTTCCAACCAAGACAATGCGGTCTGTTGGTGCCTCTACCACTTCATGGAGTTTTTCTTCCTTACTTCCATCAGGATTAATGCTTGTAAAGATACGTTCCTTACCAACTTTTCCTTCTTGTTCTAAACGAGCTTCACCTAGATACAGCGTAGAATCCTTTTTCTCAACTGTCTTGTAGGCCAAATCTTTTTCAACAAATTCGAGTTTTGGAAGTTCTTCTTGTACAGCAGCAACTGTTTTCTCAGAAACTGGTTTTTCCTTGATCAACTGGATACGGTATTCCTTAACTTGTTTTCCACTTTCTGAAACGAGGCGAACAAGTACTGGAAGGCTGTCTTCTCCACTATCTACAACTGTTGAAGCTACTTGATTGGTTTCTTCAACTGAGACTTTTGGACGTTGACCTTTATAGGTGATTTGATAATCTTGACGATTTTCAGCGAAATCAGCAAGTTCTTTTCCATCTACAAGAATCTTCGATTGAGTGCTTTCTTGAGGCAATTCGCTTGGTGCAAGGAAGGTCATCTCAATCATCGCAACACCGCTCTTATCTGCTTTACGCTCCATACGCCATCTCATGGCTTTGGCTTTAACATCTTTAAATGTTACGTTTATTTCATCACCAGCTTCAATGTCTTTATCCGCACGATAAGGAACAGCTTCCCAATTTTCTGGGTTGTTGAATGGATGTCCTGATTCGTAGGCTTGGTAGTTTGAATAGTAGGTCGGCACTTCAAAGTCTGGGCCAATATAACGTTCCAAAACAAGTTTAGATGGTGCATCTGTACCACTATCTGCAAAGAAGTGAAGTTTGGCTTGCGCAACAGTCCGCTCTACAATCTTACCATTTTCACGGAAGATCACACCTGCTGATACTTCTGGATTAGAAGATGGCGTTTTAGACCAGTTTGTCCAACGACGATTTTCAGAGTGATCTCTATCATTGATATAGTCTACACGGTCATGAGAACTGTCGTCAATATCATTAGTTGCTGAAGCAAAGGCCTGGTTACTGTTTTCATCATAGTTAGGGTTATCTGAAAGAGCCTCACCAAGTTTGTCTGTCACTCGTACAGTGAACTCAGCAGTAAGATTGCTACCAAGGACACGACCTCGAACAGTAAATTGACCTGCTTTTGTCAGATTTTCTGCTGGAACTTCTTCCCATTCAACTGTCATGTCTTTTGCTTCGTAACCGTCTTTACCTGTGAAGTAAACTGGAACCTTAGTCGGCAATTCAAGTGGTTGACCTAGTTGCAACAAGCGAGCTTGTTTAACTGCAGCAACTGGTTTACGAGAAAGTAAGTCTTTATCCTTAGTGAAGTGCAGACGGTATTCTCCTAAGATGTCGCCATTTTCAGCTTTCGCGATGACACGAACTGGCTCACCTTCACGAACACTTGGAACAACAGTCGCTAGACCATTGTTGCTAACACTTGCTGTGACTGCGGGAACTTTTCCATCTACAGACTCAAGGTAGTAGTCTGTCAAATCAGGGTTGAAGTTTGCTAAGTCTTTGCCGTCAACTTGGATTCTTGTTTGTCCTTGTTTGGCTGCCGCAACTTGTTTCGCAAAGATTTGTACTTCTGTGATAGATGTTCCACGCTTGTTATCTGCTTTAACCATGCGAATACGAACAGCATAGGTTTCAACTTTATCAAAGCTAAAGTGGTTCATTTCTCCAGCCTTGAGTTGTTCTGGAGCTTTTAGATTAGTCACTTGTTTCCAATTAGCTGGATCGTTAAATACATGGTCTTCATTGGCTACAAAGCTAGGGTTTTTAGGAGCTGTTGGAACAGTCTTACCAACATAATACTCAATCACATAAGACTTCGGTGCACCGACTCCATGGTCTTCGTGGAATCCGACACTTAGATTATCAACGGAGCGTTTGCTCAAGATACCTGAATCTCCAAACAGAACACCTACTGAAGCTTCTGGATTACTACGATTCCAGTTTGTCCAACGATTGGCTGGTCGGTCATTAAAGGAAATCAATTTATCGTTGACATTTGAAACAGGGTCGGTTGGATTTGAATCTGAAGCAAAGGCAAGTGGCAATTCTGAACCGGTCCATTGGTCAGAAATGTTTGCACCTTGCTCAGTTTGAGCAGATACGCGAACATGAAGTTTAGTTGTTAATTGAGTACCTTCTAAGCGACCATTAACTGTAAAGACACCTTCCCTAGCGTATTGCTCTGGACGAATCGCATCCCATGCAACCTTAGCTGATGAAACGTGACCATTTGAATCATATGTACGAACGCTTTCTGGTAATTGTGGTGCTTCTGCGATTGGAGTTGTCACACTAACTTCTTCAACTGAAACGATGCCTTCTACAGATACTTTAGCACGCGCTTCCAGGTCAATTCCTTCAACTTTACCTAACACTTCAAAGCTTTGATAGTGGTCTAGTTTTTCTTTCGGAATAGCTTGCCAAGTGACTTTGTGAGCTTTAGGGAAACCTTTGTCATACTCAACCGTTACTGTTGACGGAAGAGTAGGTTCTTGGTGTAAATCTGTCACTACATTTACAGGACGGATGGATTGCGCAATCTTCTTCTCAGTATTGGCTTGTATAGTGAGATTGATTTGACCTGTAGCACCCTCATATTCAGCTTTCAGAGTGAGTGCTCCTGGTTTATGCAACTCAAGCATTCCTTTTCGGACTGCAACTTCCCCTTCACCACTTGTAGAGAAGCTCACCTTATCAGCTGGTAATACAGCTTGCGTTCCATCTTGATAATGAGCTCGAACCGACAAGTTGACTGTTTGGTCTTCTTTGAGACCGTCAGCTTGCTCAACTTGTAAGCTCAAGTGGTCAATTTTCGGTGCTTCTTCAAGGAATTGAATCGCATAGGTTTGAAGAGGGCCACCATCTTTAGGCTGAACAAAGATGCTCGCACGCATGCCGTTTGCTGCGCTTGCTTGAAGAACTGTAACATCAGCATTTTCAGCACTTGCTGTGACTTCTGGCAATTGGGCACCATAAGCAAGAGTGCGGTATTGCATTGGTTGTTGACTAGTAAGCCCTGTTACTGCCTCACCACCAACAGTAACAGTTGGCACTACAGGTGCTGCAGCTTTTCCTTCTTCTACCACAAGGGTTGCATGAATAGTTTCTCCAGCTAACTGACCAGTCATTTGAATACGTGATCCAGCTACTGAAAGTTTGGCTTTATCTGCTTCCGCAATCTCCCAGCTATCTACTTCGTACTCTTGTACACTTCCATCGGTTACAAGTATTGACACATATTTATCTACAGTGTTCAAATCTGCTCCTGGAGCAACACGTTTAACTGTTGGTAATTCTTTCGCAATTGCTAGAACCTCGACACGAGCATCTACCTCACGTCCATTTGCTGTACCTTTAGCAGTCACAACTCCTGCTTGACTAACATCGACTTGAGACCAAGTTACTGGAAGTTTTTCACGACTACCATCGCTATATACAAAACCTACTGTTTTCGGCATTTTTGGTTCTTTACCGATTAATGTACGAACTCTTGCTACTTCTGTCCCCAAAACAGTCTTCTCTTGTCCTTCTTTTTTACCAGTAAAGACAGTTACTTGACTAGATTTCAAGAGATCTGAATGGGCTGTCAGTGTGAATTTACCTGCTTGTTCAGTTGATTTGACAATGGCAACACCTTTACCATTAAATGCTTTACGAATCCAAGAACCATCTGCTTGCGCCTTATAGCGTTCACGGCTGGCTTGTTCCCCGTTATCGACACCGACAAGTTGTCCTTGTCCGTGTAATTGGAAGCGAACCAGATTATTAGCAGTTGGTACTACATTCCCTTGGCTGTCAACGATTTCGTAGTAGATGTATGTCAAGTCTTTTCCATCTGCTGCTATTGCATGGTCTTCTTTGATAAGACGAACAGCCGCTGGCTTACCAGCAGTCGTAATCTTATCTCGAGCAATTTCCTTGCCAGATTCATCACGAGCAATTGCTTCCAAGGTACCTGGTTGATAAGCAACTTTCCATTCAAGATAAAGTTCATTAGCATTAGCACCTTCTTGGTAAGTTCGTCCATCGCTAGTTTGTTTTTTGTTGAATTTCTTCTCTCCTAGAGACTGGCCATTCAAGAACAATTCTACACTTGCAGCATTAGAATAAGCACGTACAGGGATTTTATTTTCCGCGTCTGCTACATTGTCTATCAACTCTTTGTTTTCCCAGTTCCAGTGAGGAAGAAGGTGAACCATTGGTTTTTTCTTGGCAGAAACCCATTGACTTTGGTAAAGATAAAAGTCGTTTTTTGGAATACCTGCAGTATCTACGATACCAAAATAAGAGCTTTTAACCGGCGTGTTGTTTTGGTTGTGCCATGGAGTTGGTTCACCGATATAGTCCGTACCTGTCCAAATGAATTGACCAGCATAGCCAGCATTGTCACGGTCAAATGTCCATGAAGCAGTTGCCGTTTTACCCCAACCAACACGGTCATTTCCATAATCTGACTGTTCATAGTTACGCCATGACTGATTACTTTGTACCCACTCACGCTCTGGGTGGAAGTAACTTCCTCTTGTACGCGTTGCTGAAGATGTTTCTGACCCATAAATCAACCAGTTTGGATGCTTAGCTCTAAGGGCTTTGTAATTATCTTCAGAGTAGTTGAATCCAACAGCATCGAGTTCATCAGCAATTTTTTCATGCCCACCGCTACCATTACCGAAACGGAACTTATCTGCTCCCATGGTAACATAACGTGTATTATCAACAGATTTAATCACTTTCACCAAGCGTTTGACAGTTGCTAGTGAATGGGGATCCCCATTTGCTTCACCGATTTCATTTCCGATTGACCACATAAAAACAGCAGGATTATTTTTGTCTCTCTCTACCATAGTACGTAGATCGTAGTCGGACCATTTTTCACCTTTTTTAGCCTCAGGATGGGTAGCATCTTTTTCAAAGAAACGTCCATAGTCATAAGGTTTCTTTCCGCCATACCAAGTATCAAAGGCCTCTTCTTGAACAAGTAAGCCAAGTTCAGCTGCAATCTGTAAAGTCTGAGGACTTGCTGGGTTGTGAGTCGTACGAATCGAATTCACTCCCATTTCCTTCATCTGTTTCAGTCTACGGTACTCAGCCTTGTAGTTTTCTTCTGCTCCAAGCGCTCCGTGGTCATGGTGCAAGGAAACTCCATGGAATTTAATGCGTTCACCATTCAAAGAGAAGCCCTCATTTGGAGTCCAGTTATAATATCGGTAACCAAACAGATCTTTCTTAGCATCAACTAATTGACCGTCCCGGTAAACACGTGTAACTAATTCATACAAGGCCGGTTTGTCATTTAAAACGGTCCAGAGTTTTGGTCTTTCAACTTCTAAAATCGCATCAAGACTAGTTACTTCATGTGCTTTCAAGGTACGGCTCTCTGTACGTACTAGACCTGTCACAGCCTGACCACCACGTTCAACGATTTGATATTCTGCTACAAGTTGATGGTCTTTGTCGTCCGTATTGACAATTTTGCTGGTCACATGAGTTTCAACCTTGCCGTGTTGTTGTTGTTCTAGTTTTGGCGTTAAGATGGTTGTCCCATTTTTCTCAACATGAACTTTATCTGTCACTTGTAAAGTCACATCACGGTAGATACCACTTCCTGAATACCAACGGCTGCTTGGCTGTTTGTTGACTGCATGAACAGCAATTACATTCTCACGTCCATCTTTGTTCAAATAGTTAGTGATATCATATGAAAATTGGTTATAACCATTTGGATAATGACCCACTAACTGACCATTGACATAAACTTGAGAATCCATGTAGACGCCATCAAAAGTAAGGCGAACATTTTTCTTGAGGTCTTTTTCATCTAGTTTGAAAGTCTTGCGATACCAAGCTTCCCCACCGTTAAGCTGTCCACCTTCATTTTGTGCAGGAGATTCATGATCGAAATCATTAAAGATACTCCAGTCATGCGGTAAATCTAATTTTTTCCACGTAGATACATCTGCATCCGGTTTAATGGCTTCTTTAGAATTCGCATTGAGTTTAAAGTGCCAATTTTGGTTAAAATTCACTTTTCTGTCTTCAATCATTTGATTGACTTCTTCATTTGTCACAGCTTTAACATCTTCCTTGAGCGGTTTTTCTTGACTTGAAGCTTGTGATTCTATCTTTGGAGCTTTTTCTTCAGATTTTGAAGACGCTTTTTCCTCTTTTGGAGTTACTGCTTCATCTTCTTTCTTCTCAGATGAAATAGACTCATTGGCACTAGGTTTTTTTGGTGCTGTACTTTCAACTACATTTTTAGTTTCCAAAGCTTGATCAACCTTTTCTTCTACTATAGGATTTTCCTCTTTAGGTTTCTCAGCAGTACGAGTAATAGGTGTTTCATCCGCATTAACTACAGATTCTCCAGCTATATTTCCTGCGAATAGAACTGCACAAGTTCCAATCATTACTGAGCAAGCTCCTACAGCAAATTTACGAATGCTATAGACTCTTTTACGATTCCAATGGCTTTTTTCCATAAAATCCTCCTTTTTAGTAATCGCTTTCATTTTTATGTAAGCGCATAACTTTTAATAGTCTTTTACCCTTATTTTATTAAATAATATAGGAATTTTCAATACTTTAGCATATGAAATAATATTTTTGATAGTTTTTTCTAAAATTTGTAGAAGAATTAAAAAACTGAATGTAGTTTTAAAAGAAAAAACACTTATTAACCTTTAAATTAAAAGAAGTAAAAAAGTCCCTTTAAAAGGAACTTCTTCTATTTATAATTAAAAGTTTCCCCTGCCAGCTTATCAGCTAGCTTTGGAAAAAGAGTATAAAACTTATGGGCTAGGTTCAACAAAACTGGGAGATTGAGTTCTCGTTTGTTTTTTCCTATAATCTTGACAATCTTTTTAGCCACTGCATCTGACTCTAGCAGGAAGCGTTCAACCGACTTGAGATAGGTACCATCTGGGTCGGCTTGGTCGAAAAATCCTGTTCGGATTGGTCCTGGATTGACTGTTGTCACATAGACTCCATATGGCATAAGTTCGAGGCGTAACGCATTTGAAAAACCAATGGCCGCAAACTTGGTCGCTGAGTAGAGACTAGACTTGCCAGTAGCGATCAAACCTGCCATGCTAACAATATTGATGATATGGCCTTTTCGACTTTCCTTCATTCGAGCCGCAAGGCGACGAGACAGATTCATTAGGGCAAAGGTATTGACATCGAACATCTGATGAATATCTTGGTCAGAAATCTGGTCAAATTCCTCAAAAATTCCGTAACCAGCATTGTTTATCAAGACATCAATCTTGCCATAACGGAGATAGAGGTCTGCTACCAGAGTTTCTAAGGCTGAATCATCGGTAATATCGATTTCAATCAATTCTGCACGGGGATGGTTTCCGTAGAGTTGGACTAATTTTTCCTTATTTCTACCAAGCAAGATGAGTTGGTCATTTTGCAAGAGTTTGACCATTTCTTGGGCTAGGCCACCGCTAGCTCCGGTAATGAGAATAGTAGGCATACTTATCCTTTCTCAATCTTTTAGATTTCCACTTCTTCCAAATCTTTGACCACATGGACATTTTCAAAGACACTAGCAGCATCTTTCTTGAGCTTGCTGATATCTTTTGAGAGGAAACGGGCACTGATATGGTTGAGCAAGAGGCGTTTGGCACCTGCTTCTACTGCCACCTGCGCTGCCTGCATGTTAGTAGAGTGGCCGTGGTTACGAGCAATTTTTTCATCGCCCTTGCCATAAGTGGACTCATGAACTAGGACGTCGGCATTGACAGCCAGACGCACACTAGCATTGGTTTTGCGGGTGTCACCCAGAATGGTGATAATCTTACCTGGACGTGGCGCTGAGATATAGTCAGCTGCCTTGATTTCAGTTCCGTCTTCCAAAACAACATCCTGACCGTTTTTGATTTTTCCAAAAAGTGGGCCAAATGGGACACCAGCTGCCTTGAGTTTTTCAGCATCCAAGGTACCTTCTAGGTCCTTTTGCATGACACGATAACCAACACAGAAAATAGTGTGGTCCAGCTCCTCTGCATACACAGTGAATTTATCGGTCTCAAGGATTTTCCCAAGGGAATCTTGGTCAAACTCATGAAAATGAATACGGTAAGGCAGGCGCGAACCTGACACACGAAGGCTGGTTAAGACAAATGACTTGATTCCTTGAGGTCCATAGATCTCCAAATCTGTCTGCTCTTCATTGGCCTGAAAGGCACGACTAGAAAGGAAACCTGGCAAGCCAAAGATGTGGTCTCCGTGCAAGTGAGTGATAAAGATTTTGCTGACCTTACGCGGTCGAATTGTGGTTTCCAGAATGCGATTTTGCGTACCTTCTCCACAGTCAAAGAGCCAGACTTCGTTAATCTCGTCCAATAATTTCAGAGCGAGACTGGAGACATTGCGGGCTTTAGAGGGCTGACCAGCCCCCGTTCCTAAAAATTGAATATCCATTCGATACTTTCTAATTAATCAATATATAACATGGCTGTGCGGTTTTCCGATCGGAAATAGCGCTTGCCAGAAAAAGCAGTAGCTTCTTGTAATAGCTCCTCTTGGCTGTAACCTTTAAGACGCTTGCGACCATCAGCCAAGCTTTCCAAATCAGTCAAAGCTGTGAGACTCTCCATGCTAACAACTTCCTCATCTCCAACAGCCTTCATGTAAATCTTACCAGACTCTTCAAAGACCAGCTGATGGGGGAAAATTTGCGCAATTTCAAAGAGCAAATCTTCTGAAATAACCTCTTCATTTTCAGAGAAAATCCGACCAAGACCCTCACTCTCATAACAAAAACCAAAGGATTTGCCAGACAGATTAAGCCGAATAAAAGGCTTGTTTTCTAGAGTGAAACTTGGCTCAGTATTGTAAAGATTCAGTTCCTGACTGAGTTCCGCAAAATAATCCGTCGCAGCCTCAGGACTTTTTTTCTGGTAGAGTTCTGCAAAGTAAGCATTGACCACGCTGGGCGGAGGTGTGATCAGTGCCAACTGCTCTTGCTCTGTTTTACCAGCTAGAAGTTGATCCAGATAGACCTTGTCCAGACTTGTATAGCCCCCATATTTTAGAGCCAACGCTTTAATATCAGTCATAAAATTCCTCTAACCTCCATTTGTTTTTCTCAGAAATGTAGCCTGTAATGACTTCGCCGTCTTCCTGATAATCACGTTCTTCCAGAATCGCAACACTTTCTAAATCATGAATCTTGTAGGACTTTGAAAAAGGCACTCGCAGGGTAAAGGATTCAAAAATATCCTTGATTTTCTCTAAAAATAGTGCCTGCAAATTCTCACGACTATCCTCAGCCTTAGCTGAAATAAGAGCATAAGGGGTTTGGGTAGGCGTGAAATCCTCCAACAAATCTGCTTTATTATAAAGGGTAAGGCGAGGAATATCTTCCATATCCAAGTCTTTCATGATAGACAAGACTGTTTTTTCATGCTCTTCGTGGTAAGGATTGCTGGCATCGATAACATGAACCAGAAGGTCCACATGCTTGCTTTCTTCCAAGGTCGACTTAAAACTGGACACCAACTCTGTCGGCAAATCTTGGATAAAGCCAACTGTATCTGTCAAAGTTACTTGGAGATTGCCCCCCAGATGGATACTCTTAGTCGTCGCATCTAGAGTCGCAAATAGCTCGTCAGCCTCATACTGGATCTTACTGGTCAAGGTGTTCATGATAGTTGACTTCCCAGCATTGGTGTAACCAATCAAACCAATCTTAAAGGCACTCGACTCCAAACGTTTTTCTCTGACAGTCACCCGATTTTTCTCAACCACCTTGAGCTGGCGCTCGATATCTGTGATTTGATTACGAACACTACGACGGTTCAGTTCCAGCTGGCTTTCACCTGGACCACGGGAACCAATTCCCCCTGCCTGACGGCTGAGCATAATCCCCTGACCAACCAAGCGAGGTAAGAGGTACTTGAGCTGGGCAAGATGAACTTGAAGTTTGCCTTCATGGCTTCGAGCTCGCATGGCAAAGATATCCAAAATCAACTGCATACGGTCAATGACCTTAACACCGAGAACTTCTTCTAGATTAACATTTTGCCGTGGGGTCAGGCGGTTGTTGACAATGACAGTGGTGATTTCTTCTGCATCCACCATCAGCGCAATTTCTTCCAACTTACCAGAACCGACAAAGGTCTTGGAGTCATACTTTTCCCGTTTTTGCCTGTAGCTATCTACAACGACTGCCCCAGCTGTCTTAGCCAGACTGGCCAATTCTTCCATAGAGAGGTCAAAATTATCCATTCCCTGCAATTCCACACCAATGAGCAGGACTCGTTCCTCTTTTTTCTCCGTTTCAATCATCTAAAAACTCCTCTATCTGGCATAAAATGCGGTCTTGCACACCAGCTTCTCCAATCTGATAAAAGGTGACCTGCATGCGATTACGGAACCAGGTCAACTGACGCTTGGCAAAACGACGAGTCGCCTGTTTGAGACTCTCACTAGCATCCTCCAAGGTCTGCTCTCCACGGAAATAAGGAAAGAGTTCCTTGTAACCAATCCCTTTAGCAGCCTGCACATCTGGATAATGGTCAAACAACCACTTGGCTTCGTCTAGAAGTCCAGCTTCAAACATCAGGTCCACTCGGTGATTGATACGTTCATATAATTGACTGCGCTCATCATCCAAGCAGATAATCAGCGGTTCATATAGACTCTCTTGATTTTCCAAATCCTGACCAAAATGGGCAATTTCCAAGGCACGCATTGCACGACGACGATTAAACTGAGGAATTTCAAGGCCTACTTGCTCCACAATATGAGCTAATTCCTCATCTGTATAAGGCTCCAAGCTAGCCCGATAGGCCAAAATTTCCTCATGGGGAGTCTCCCCACCTAGGTGGTAGCCTTCAAGCAAGCTCTGGATATAAAGCCCAGTCCCACCAGCAATAATAGCTAGCTTGCCCCGACTGTGAATATCCTCAATAGCCATCTTAGCTTCTGAAACAAAATCAAAAGCCGAGTAAGACTCGGTTACCTCTCTAACATCGATTAAATGATGAGGAACAGCTGCCTGCTCTTCTGGACTAGCCTTGGCCGTCCCTATATCTAGACCTCTATAGACTTGCTGACTATCACCGCTAACAACTTCGCCATTAAAACGCTTGGCTACTTCAATGGCTAGAGCCGTCTTTCCAACTGCAGTCGGTCCAACAATCACAATTATTTTTGTTTTCATCTTTTTTCCTTGAAAAATTCCCATTTTTTCGTTACTATTATTATAACACAAAAAGGTCAGTCAGAAAAATGTGACCTCTTGAGGAGGCTGGCTGATTGAGAATATAAAGGAGGAAGACTCATGGCTAAAGGATTCGCTAAAGGTCTTGTAACAGGTGTCGCAGGAACTGTCGCTGCAGTCGCAGGTGCAGTATACGCATTTAAAAAGAAAGTAATCGAACCAGAAGAGCAAAAAGCTGCTTTCATCGAAGAAAACCGTAAAAAAGCAGCTCGCCGCCGCGTATCACGTTAAGAAACAAAAGAAGTTGGGATTCATTGCCTCAACTTCTTTTTTCTATTCTTTTAAATAGCTAGGTCAAACTTCAACTGTGGCTTGACAGGGTCATAATCCACCAACTCAAAATCTTCCGCTTTGATATCAAAGAAGTTGGTTTTGTCTGGTACATTCAAGACCAAACGTGGTTGGCAGTTTGATGGCTCACGACGGAGCAATTCCTGAGCTTGTTCAAATTGATTATCATAGATATGGAGGTTGTTGATGAAGTAGAAGAACTTCCCAACCTTCCAGCTAAAATGTTTAGCAATCATCATTTGAAGAGCCACATACTGCATAGCATTGATGTGGTGGGCCACCAACATGTCATTCGAACGCTGGGTCAAGGTCGCATCCAGATAGATTTCTCCATCTACACGGCGGACATCAAACATGGTCTGAAAGGCACATGGGAGTAGCCCATCTGTTTCTTCGAAAGCTTGGTAATCCCAGAGCGAAATGATATTGCGACGGTTCCAAGGGTTGGCTTCCAACTGCTTGAGAAGCTTATTGATAATGTCGTGTTTCTTAACAACAGCACCATAGCGCTCACCAATAGTTCCTGTATCTCCCACTTCCCAGTCATTCCAGTAGTGAACATTGTACTTGCTATTCAGCACTTCTAAGCTATTAGACTGGTCTTGGTAGATCCAGAGCACTTCCTTGATGGCGGATTTGATGGCAATAGGACGCAAGGTTGTAATGGGGAATTCCCCCTTTGCCAAGTCATACTCTGCAAAGGCACCCGTTACATACTTGGAGTTGGCAACAGTCCCATCCTTGTACTTGGGGCGTGCTTGTTCAGAAAAGACACCATCTTTGAGGATTCGTTCAATATTCTCTTTAAAAATCGTATCTGCTTTTGTCATTTACTCTCACCTCATTTGTTTCCTAACTAGTATAGCATAAAAAAAGCTTTTCTACATGCTCAGATAATCAATAGCTTTCTTGTATTTTTCAAATCGTTCCAGATCCTTTTCAGTAATTGTAGCTAGTCTAGATAAATCTGAATTATGTTTCAAATCTGCTAATTTGACACAACGTGCTATAGGATTCGATTTAACAAGTTCCAAATATTGTTGGTAATCTTGTCCCTTTTTCTTGGTCAGTACCTGCACTGCAGTAACAACAGTCTCTGGTAAACCAGCTAATATTAGTTCTTCTGCTGTATAAGGGCTATCTTCAAGAACATCGTGCAATAGAGCGACTGCCTTTTCTTCTTGCGTATCGACCAGACTTGCTACAAAAAGAGGGTGTTTGATATAAACTACTCCAGCCTTATCATATTGTCCCTCATGTGCTTTTTTTGCAATGGACAAAGCCAATTCAAACATGGATTGTTCTGACTTATTCATTTAAAATCTCCTTTCTAAAATCAAAAAGTTAAGAGTTATATTTACAATTATGATCTTGAAAAAGAGCCTGATGAATCACCAAGCTCTGTCATTTTTATTTTATTGCAATACAAGTGATGCTGCTCCGATAACTCCAGCGTCATTTCCTAGAGTTGCAAGAGCTAGTTTAGTAGTTGTGCGTACTTGTGGGAAAGTATTTTCATCGTAGACTTTTTGAACACCTTGTAGAAGGAATTCTCCCGCAGCTGACACACCGCCACCGATAACGATTGTTGATGGGTTTAGGATTGAACCAATGTTAGCACAAGCGATTCCCAAGTAACGTGAGAAGTTACGGTAAACAATCAAGGCAAGGTCGTCTCCTTCTTTTGCAAGGTCAAAGACAGTCTTAGCAGTTACTTCTTCTCCGTTATCGATCAATCGTTTCAAGGCTGCATCGCCTTCGTATTCATCGGCATAGCGACGAGTCAAGTTGACAATCCCTGTTGCAGAAGCGACTGTCTCAAGACAGCCTTTCTTACCACAGGTACATGCGATTGGTTGGTCAAAGTCAACAGTGATGTGGCCAAGCTCACCTGCTGCACCAGCAACACCGTGAAGCAATTTGCCTTCTGCAACGATACCGCCACCAACACCAGTACCGAGTGTCATAAAGACAACGTCTGGTTGGTTATCTCCAGCACCCATCCAGCGCTCACCAAGAGCAGCTACGTTGGCATCATTATCGATGAAGAATGGAATGCCCAAGGATTTCTCAATTTTTTCTTTAATTGGCTGAAGGGTTTTCCAGTTGAGGTTGTAGGCACCGATAACAGTCCCTTTTTCACGGTCAACCACACCTGGTGATCCCATTCCGATACCTTGGAAGTCTGCTGCTGCCAATCCAAGCAGGTCTAAACGATGTTGAATAGACTCAATCATATCATCAACGATATGACTCCCCTCATCCAAAATATTAGTCTTGATAGACCATTTTTCTTGGATTTCTCCCTCTTGAGTTAAAATTGCAAACTTGATAGATGTACCACCAAGGTCAATCCCAATAATCTTTTGACTCATCGTCTTCTCCTTTTTAATTGAAAATGCTTACAGATATAGTATAACAAAATCGTTAGATTTGTGCAAAGGTTTGCATGAAAAAGTTACATTTTATAATTAATAACTATTTATCCCCTAGATGTTGAATGGCATAGTTTGCTTCTTCTTTTGTAAATTTTCCAATCCAAGAAGAAGTTAGCCTCTCATAAATTTCTGTCTTTGAGAGATTGTTATATTTTCGGTATTCTCTTGCTGTAATTAAGGCATTTGCTTTGTAATCTGCATTCAAGTGATCGATGGCATACTGCGCTGCTGAACTTGAAAAACCATACCACGTTAATGAGTCATAGAGAGCTTTTTTTGACTTATGAAAAACCGAATTATAGCTTTTCGCTTCATTTAAAGCAGCATTGTACTGCTTCCCATCTAGTTTTGGTTGCCGCACACCATCGTATCCTACATAGTGACGGCCACCATCTACCCATTTATCCCTTACCATTTTGCCTTTAGAATCAACATAATAACGGCCACCATCTACCCATTTGCCCCTTACCATTTTGCCTTCAGAATCAACATAGTAACGGCCACCATCTACCCATTCATTCTTGGCCATCTTTCCATCTGATTTGAAATAATAATTTCCTACCCATTTATTGCGAGCTTGGCTGCCTTCTGATGGTAGATTAAGTTTTTGAATGGCATAGTCGGCTTCTTCTTTGGTAAATTTTCTAAAATAAGGAGAAGTTAGCCTCTCATAAATTTCTGTCTTTGAGAGATTGTTATATTTTCGGTATTCTCTTGCTGTAATTAAGGCATTTGCTTTGTAATCTGCATTCAAGTGATCGATGGCATACTGCGCTGCTGAACTTGAAAAACCATACCACGTTAATGAGTCATAGAGAGCTTTTTTTGACTTATGAAAAACCGAATTATAGCTTTTCGCTTCATTTAAAGCAGCATTGTACTGCTTCCCATCTAGTTTTGGTTGCCGCACACCATCGTATCCTACATAGTGACGGCCACCATCTACCCATTTATCCCTTACCATTTTGCCTTTAGAATCGACATAGTAACGACCGCCATCTACCCATTCATTCTTGGCCATCTTCCCATCTGATTTGAGGTAATAATTTCCTACCCATTTATTGCGAGCAGAGCTTCCTTCTGCTGTTAGATAATAATAGGAACCATGCTTTTTATCATAAATCCAGTCACTTTTAACCTTTTTTCCATCAGAATCAACATAATAACGACCACCATCTACCCATTCATTTTTAGCTCTCTTCCCATCTGATTTGAGGTAGTAATTTCCTACCCAGCCAGACTGAACTTTAGATTGTGATTTATCCTGTTTAGGAGTTGTTTCTTTAGGTTTTGGTGCCGGCTTCGGCGCTGGTTTTGGTGCTGGCTTCAGCGCAGGTTTTGGTGCTGGCTTCGGCGCGGGTTTTGGTGCTGGCTTCGGCGTGGGTTTTGGTGCCGGCTTCGGCGCGGGTTTCGGTGCTGGCTTCGGCGCAGGTTTTGGTACTGGCTTTGGCGCGGGTTTCGGTGCTGGCTTCGGCGTGGGTTTTGGTGCCGGCTTCGGCGCGGGTTTCGGTGCTGGCTTCGGCGCAGGTTTTGGTGCTGGCTTCGGCGCGGGTTTTGGTGCCGGCTTCGGCGCGGGTTTTGGTGCCGGTTTCGGCGCGGGTTTTGGTGCCGGTTTTGGTGCCGGTTTCGGCGCGGGTTTTGGTGCCGGTTTCGGCGCAGGTTTTGGTGCCGGCTTCGGCGCAGGTTTTGGTGCGGGTTTTGGTGCTGGCTTCGGCGCAGGTTTTGGTGCGGGTTTTGGTGCGGGTTTCGGCGCAGGTTTTGGTGCCGGCTTCGGCGCAGGTTTTGGTGCGGGTTTTGGTGCTGGCTTCGGCGCAGGTTTTGGTGCGGATTTTGTATTCTCTTTTACAATCTTACCATTTTTAGACGCATCTTTTTCTTGAGCAGATACTTTCTGAGATGAGAAAGGCAACATCCCCATTGTATCTGAAAGAGAAACAAGTGCAAAAGTAGTTGCTGCTAAACTTGTAACCAAAATTTTTTTTGATTTTCTCATAAAAATCTCCTTTTCTTATGATTTACACTTATAGTATATCATATCCTTAATCTTTTTTACATTAAAATAATAACTATACAAGCACTAATCTGAAGCTGAGCGAGTAGAAATTGAAGCTTATTTAAACGTAGGACTCAAACCAGCTGAGTTTGCTCATAGACTGGGGAGAAACCAACGGGACATAGCATAGATGCCTTTGTTCACACCTATAAACTCCAACACCTTTTTGAAATTGGAAAATCCATTCTGTTCTGGGTGGAAAGACAATAGGAGAACCTTCTATTTTGAACTTGGCTATAGTCCGCAAAAAAGCTGTTTGAGCTCACTCAAACAGCTTGAAAGATACTCTCTTAATCAGAGGAACAACTTTGTTGTACTTGACTTGTCAATTGGTGTTAAAATAGTTATTCTAAATAATTAGTCGCCTAGATGTTGAATGGCGTAGTTGGCTTCTTCTTTGGTAAATTTGTCAATACTAGGAGAAGTTAGCCAGTCATAAATTTTCGTTTTTGAGAGATTGCTGTATTTTCGGTATTCTCTTGCTTTAGCTAAGGCATTCGCCTTATAGTCTGCTTGCAAATGATTGATAGCATATTGTGCAGTGTCACTATTAAAACCTTCAAAAATTAACATCTCATAAATTCTTTTTTTTGACAAATGAATCTCATTATAACCTTGTGCTCTCTTTAAAGCTGCTGAGTATGGATTCCCGGCTGCTGGTTTTGGTTGCCACACACCATCGTATCCTACATAGTAACGGCCACCATCTACCCATTTGTCCTTAGCCATTTTACCGTCTGATTCAACATAATAACGGCCACCATCTACCCATTCATTCTTGGCCATCTTACCATCTGATTTATAATAATAGTATCCTACCCATTTATTGCGAGGATAGCTGCCTTCTGATGGTAGATTAAGTTTTTGAATAGCATAGTTGGCTTCTTCTTTGGTAAATTTGTCAATACTAGGAGAAGTTAGCCAGTCATAAATTTTCGTTTTTGAGAGATTGCTGTATTTTCGGTATTCTCTTGCTTTAGCTAAGGCATTCGCCTTATAGTCTGCTTGCAAATGATTGATAGCATATTGTGCAGTGTCACTATTAAAACCTTCAAAAATTAACATCTCATAAATTCTTTTTTTTGACAAATGAATCTCATTATAACCTTGTGCTCTCTTTAAAGCTGCTGAGTATGGATTCCCGGCTGCTGGTTTTGGTTGCCACACACCATCGTATCCTACATAGTAACGGCCACCATCTACCCATTTGTCCTTAGCCATTTTACCGTCTGATTCAACATAATAACGGCCACCATCTACCCATTCATTCTTGGCCATCTTACCATCTGATTTGAGATAATATTTACCTATCCATTTGTTGCGAGCGTAGCTTCCTTCTGCTGTTAGATAATAATATGAACCATAGTTTTTATCATAAATCCAGTCACTTTTAACCATCTTTCCGTCAGAATCAACATAATAACGACCACCATCTACCCACTCATTTTTGGCCATCTTACCGTTTGATTTTAGATAGTAATTACCTACCCATTTGTTACGTGCGTAGCTTCCTTCTCCTGTTAGATAATAATATGAACCGTAGTTTTTGTCATAAATCCATTCATTCTTGGCCATCTTTCCATCTGATTTGAGATAATAATTCCCTACCCAAGTATTACGAGCGTAGCTACCTTCTCCTGTTAAATAATAGTATGACCCATAGTTATTGTCATAAAACCATTCATTTTTAGCTCTTTTCCCGTCTGATTTTAGATAGTAATTACCTACCCATGCGTTTCGAGCGTAGCTACCTTCTGCGGTTAGATAATAATATGAGCCATAGTTTTTATCATAAATCCATTCACTCTTAGCCATTTTACCATCTGATTTAAGATAGTAATTGCCTACCCAAGTGTTACGAGCTGAACTTCCTTCTGATGTTAGATAAAAATATGAACTCGATTTCTTATCATAAACCCATTCGTTCTTAGCTCTCTTACCATCTGATTTAAGGTAGTAATTTCCTACCCAGGTGTTACGAGCATAGCTACCTTCTGCTGTTAAATAATAATGTGCAGAGTATTTCTTATCATAAATCCATTCGTTCTTAGCTCTCTTACCATCAGATTTTAGATAGTAATTACCGACCCAGGCATTTTGGACATAATTTCCCGATGCGTTTAAATAGAAGTAGGCGTTAACCTTTTTATTAAAAATCCACTTATTAGTAACTTTAGCACCATTTTCATAGTACGAAGACCCTACCCAGCCAGACTGAACTTTAGATTTTGATTTATCCTGTTTAGGAGTTGTTTCTTTAGGTTTTTCAGTCGGTTTTAGTGCCGGCTTAGGCGCGGGTTTTGGTGCCGGCTTCGGCGTGGGTTTTGGTGCCGGCTTAGGCGCGGGTTTTGGTGCGGGTTTTGGTGCGGGTTTTGGTGCGGGTTTTGGTGCGGGTTTTGGTACCGGCTTCGGCGCAGGTTTTGGTGCCGGCTTCGGCGCAGGTTTTGGTGCGGGTTTTGGTGCGGGTTTTGGTGCGGGTTTTGTATTCTCTTTTACAATCTTACCATTTTTAGACGCATCCTTTTCTTGAGCAGATACTTTCTGAGGCGAGAAAGGCAACACCCCCATTGTATCTGAAAAAGAAACAAGTGCAAGAGTAGTTGCTGCTAAACTTGTAACCAAAAATTTTTTTGATTTTCTCATAAAAATCTCCTTTAAATTTTTATTGTTTACGATTACATTATAACAAAAATATGTATTAATATATACTAAAAGCTATTAATAGCTAAAACTCACAATCCTATCACTTGCAACTCATACAAGCCTCTCACTGCATTACAGCCGTAAATAGCTTCTGCTTGGGCTAAATCTGCCAAGGTCAAGACTTTCTCTTCTACCTGTCCTGTTTCCAGCAAATGCTGACGATAAATTCCTGGCAAGATTCCCAGTCGGATAGGCGGTGTATAGAGTTTCCCATCGATTTTCAGAACCAAATTTCCGATAGAGGTTTCAAGAAGTTCTCCTCTTGCATTATGGTAAATCTTCTCTTGTTCCCCTAGGTTCAAATGCGGTCGGTGAGTCGTTTTGAAATAGGCAAATGCTTGTTGCAAATTGGCTTCCTGTAGGCAAAGTTTAGCCTGGCAGAAATGTGGACTAAGGGGTGTTAAGATTTGACGACTGAGTTCTATTTCTCCAGACTTGCTGAGAGAAATACGCAAGCGGTAATCTTGATTAGCATCACAAGCCTGACACTCTGCTTCAATCTTTTGTCTCAAAATTTCTGGGTCAAAAGGATAAGCAAAATACCGACTAGCTTTTCTCAGTCTTTCCAAATGTTGTTCTTCAAACAGCAAATTCTTATGGCTGATTTTCCCAGTAGTAATTAGCTGAAAACGAGCTTGTTTACGATAGAGAACAGCTGCCTTTTGATGAACCTCACGGTATTCAGACTCCCAAGTGCTATCCCAAGTAATCCCACCTCCAACTCCATAGATGGCTTTCCCTTGATGCAGTTGAATCGTCCGAATGGCAACATTGAAAATCCGTCGTCCATTTGGAAGCAAGAGACCAATCGTTCCACAGTAGACTCCGCGCGGTTGTGGCTCCAACTCCTTAATGATTTCCATAGTCGCAATTTTTGGAGCTCCCGTTATGGAACCGCAAGGAAAGAGAGAACGGAAGATTTCAACAAGGTCAACATCCTCTCGCAACTGACTCTTGATGGTCGAAGTCATCTGCCAAACAGTAGAATACTGCTCCACTTGACACAGACGCTCCACATGCTCACTGCCCACTTCTGAAATACGGTTCATATCATTGCGCAAGAGGTCCACAATCATCATATTTTCAGAGCGATTTTTGGGATCCTGTTCCAACCAACTAGCTTGGGCAAGGTCTTCTTTGTCAGTCATGCCACGCTGAGTCGTTCCCTTCATTGGTCGCGTAATCAACTCACGGTCATTTTGCTCAAAAAAGAGCTCTGGGCTCATGGAAATGACTGCCATCTCGTCATGTTCCACATAGGCATTGTAGCCTGCCTCCTGCTCTACCACCATACGATTGTAGATGGCAAAAGGATTGGCAGACAACTCCTGCTTGAGTTGGACTGTGTAGTTGACCTGGTAGGTGTCTCCCTGCCGCAAATGATGATGTATCTGTGCAATAGCCTTTTCATAGTCTGCTGCAGACGTTACTTCCTGCCAATTTGAAGGCAAATCAACCTCATCATAAGTCAGAGGAATAGGGGATGTTTCTACCCTATCATGAACTGTAAAATATAGCAGGTACTCTCCCAGTAAAGGAGCTTTATGAACTGCTAATTTCTCCTCAAAAGCAGGTGCAGCCTCGTAGCTGACATAGCCCACCACATAATAGCCTTGCTCTTGGTAGCTCTCCACTTGTGCCAGCAAATCTTCCACTTCTGCTAAATCTCTCGTTTTTAACTCTTTAATGGGCTGGGTAAAGGTGTATCTCACCCCCAAAGCTCTAAAATCAATCACTGTTTTTCTATGCATATCTTAAGTATAGCACAAAATAAGAAAACCCTCATCCGCAAAGCAGATGAGAGATTTCGATTATTTAAAGATTGAAGTTTTAAAGCTGTTTGTTTGTTGAAGAAGTTTTTTGAATAATTTCTCTTTAAGTGATACAGTATTATCAAATTTAACTGATCCATTTTTAAGAGTTGCTTTATCTTTATCAACGGCAGCAGAGAATGCTTGTTTTAAATCTTCATAGCTATTGTAAGTTGTTCCGTCAACTTCAACAGCATTGAATCCTGCTTTCGCTTTATCAACAACTTCTTTGAAGTATTCTTTCTTCCAATCTTCTAGAGTATTAAATTTACCATCAGAAACTTTCTTAATGATAAAGTCATCACCTAGAGTAGCATGACCTGCTTGTTTAGACTCATTTTTCAGCATGTTAGAAGCATAATTTAGGAAGCCTTTTTCATATCCAAAGTAACCCCACATACGGAAGGTGTTATGTTTGAATGACATTGCTCCTGGAGCACCTTCACTCGTATTACCACCATAGATACCAGCTGTAATTGGTACAGTTACATAGGCAGAGCCAAATCCAGTTGGATCATATTGACCATTACCAGGACCGTGCTTAGTCATGAAGTTTTTCTCTACTAAGTCGTTAACAGATGTTAAATTATATTCTTTTTCTTCTGCATTTAAATCTCTAACGTTGTCGTATTGGTTCTTCGTATTAGCTCCACGAAGTTGCTTATCTACTTTCTTGAACCAAGCGTTATTTAGTTCTTTACTGTGTTTATCGATTACAGCTTCTCCTTCAAGGTAATCAAGAAGCATTAGAGTATCGTTGAAACCTTTCATATAATGATCGATTTCTGCACGAGATGCAAGATCGTTTGGATTAGTGTTGTACCATTGGTTTCCATCGTTTGGACGTTCGTAGGCCATGTTCAATCCTAGTGCTTTAAAATCGCCGTTTGGACTTGTTTCAGCAGGTGATTGTAACATACCTTGTGCAAATGCCTCTAGGTCAGTACCTTCACGGTGTCTTGAACCACCTAAGTAAACCATACGGTCATTTACGTGAGTTGTTTCGTGAGTGAAGGCTGAGATACCAAAGTCACTAATCATATCAGTAACCATGAAGAAGACTGAATCATCCTTATAAGGGTTACCGTAAATACGAGCTACAGCTCCCATACGCCAGTCAGTAGCATGATAACGACCTGTTGGTCCGTATAATTCACGGATAGGTGCTACATCCTTACCACTGTTCGTATGTCCGTATTTATCTGTGCTGATGCCTTTATAGTTTTGGTTATCTAACACAGGAGTTGGTACCATGTTGTTGCTCTTAAGCAGTTGATTACGAACTTTATCTAATGATAAGCGAGACCAGAAGTCTAGGTAATTTTGTTGACCTTTAGCGACTTTATTGATTTCAGCTTTGAATGCTTCGCGTTCTTCTGCAGTATTCTTACCGTATTTTTCAAAGGAACTGTAAGCCATAGTATTATATGTTGAGATTAAGAACATATGTGCATCTTTTAAATTCAGAAGAGGTAGAATCATCTTACCGTGCATGTCGTTGTTTAATCCCTCGTAGGCTCTGTGTTTCTTATCAGCAAATTCAGGAGTTGTTGTTTTCGGTTCAACGATATATACATTATCTTTAGTAGCTTTTATGAACCAATCGTTTAAGTCTGTGTCACTTGTGAATAGACGCATATTATAGTCTAAGAAACTGTTTAACTCGCCTATACCGATAGTTCCACCGATAGTTTCGCGATAAGCTTCTAAAGTTCTATCACCTTTAATGTTACTTTCTTTAGAACCAACCTTAATCAAGAAGTCTAACACACCAACATTCTTACCATAGAAGTCCGGTTTGAATAGCATTAATTCTTTAATATTAAAGTCATCGAATTTAACACCGTAATAACGGTTCAGATAAGATAATCCAAGAAGAACGGCAGCTTTATTGTCATCAATTTTCTTAATCAAAGCACGTTTTGCAGCTTCATCAGTGTTAAGCTGGTGATCTTCATTTTCAACTAACTTCGTAACGAATTGAGTAAGATTATCTTTAACGTACTTGAAGCTTTCTTCTAAGTACAAATCCTTAATTGCATTGACTTTATTGCCACCAGTTCTGCCCAAATGTTGGTAAATCGGATCAGATTGTAATTCTACTGGACTTAACTTGCTTTCGATAGCACTGATTAAATCTGTACGATCTTTAACCACCATATTTGGTGTATAAACGACTTCACCAAGCTCAGCGATACTGTATTCTTTAACTTGTTTCACTTTAGATTCTTTCGGTGAAATTGTAAAGATATCTTTTGTCTTATCTGCGTAGTGAACCAAAATATGGTCAGCATCTGTAAGGTCTGTGACAAAGTCATTGCCTTTCATCGCAGTTACAGACAATACTTCTTTAGTCATTAATGGACTATCAGCGGCTAATTTATTTCCTTGATTTACAATCCACTCTTTGTTATAGAATGGTTGAAGTTTTTCGATGTTTCGGTAAGCAAGCTCACGAGATGCATCGTAGTCATCGATATTTTTGTATTGATCAGCTTTACTTACAATATTGTTCAGTTTGTCTTCAACAGGAAGTGTGCTTTCAAATTTATCAGCAGTGATTCCCATTTTAGCGATTAATTCATCAGCTTTTTCTTTAGTTATGCTAGGAATTTTTTTAGAATTATTATAAGTTGTTTTACCTTCACTTACCCCCTCAACACTGAAGTTGCGCTTCGTTCTAGAGTATGTAAAGTAATCATCAGCATCAATATCAGAGTGACCAAAGACCATTTCACCAGTCTTAACTTTCATCATAGTGATGTTGTCTTCTATAGCACCTAGTGCCCAGTTAGTCCCTAGCAATCCACCAGACATAACTGCTTCTTTGAGTTCAATAGAGCCTTTTGCTACAGAGTTTCGAAGAGTACCTTCTTTACCTAAAGTATTATTATTACCACCGTTTTGAGATGAATATACAATTCCGGCTGCCTTAGCTTTGTTACCTGTGATTTCAGCATCAACATAAGCTTTTTCTACAACACCCTTCCAGTTTTCACCTACGATACCTGTTAAGTAACCACCGCGATTTCCAGCAGCGTGTACTTTACCGATAAATGCAACATTACGAACTGTACCACTGCCATCAATTTTATTGATAACCCCAGATACATCATTATTACCAACAACGTTACCTGTTACTTTAATGTTTTCTACAGTGGCATTATTTTTGATAACATTTGCTATCGGTGCAATTCTATCAGTCCCTGGCATGTCAATATTTACATTTTCAAGAAGTAAATCTTTTACCGTACCACCGACAATATCACCGAATAAAGGTCTGTTCATATTGCTAATGGTAAATTTATTACCATCAGTACTTGTTAATGTACCTTTGAAAGCATTGGTAACATAGGATTTCCCTGCTGGTTTAACGTTCGCAGCATTAATATTGCTACCAAGTTTAAATGTACCAGTAGGATCTTTTTGCATTGCTTTTACAAGGTCATCAAAGCTATAATATACATCACCTTCATGTGCCTTTTGTTTTTCAAAATAATGAACATACTCTTCGCTAAGTGTGTTATCCGCATTACGTTGAATCAAATCTGGTGCTTTGGCAGTGACTTTATATAAAGTTTTTCCATCTTTTTCTACTTCTTCAATCTTGTCAACAGCAAGTCTTGTTATTTTGTTATCATGAGTGGTCACTCGTAAATAAAGCGGAGCAACATCAGCTGGTTTTTCTGTCAGCAAACTAGTGTCTGTTTCGTTACCATCAGCGTCCACACTCATCAAGCTTGTTTCTTTGATGTTTTTGATTTCAACTTTTTTGAGGTCAATTCTTAGCGGTTCTTCCTTCAGAACTTCTTCCTCATCACCCTCACCACGGTCATAAACCATCTTAGTTTCAAGTTTATAATCCTTGTAGTACTGCAAATCTGTCAGGGTCGTTGTCAAGTCGTCTGGTGAAACATTCAAAGTTTTAACAATTTCATCACCCTTTTTCAGAGTTAAGGTAATAGATTTAATGGCTGCCTTACTTGGATTTTCCAAATTATAACGAATTTGAGATGATCGTTTCAAATCATTAACATCAACAAGTGACATACTTAAGATTGGTTTTTCAAAGTTTTTAGTTCCTAATTTGACGATACGATCTTGGTCTAACTCCAGAACCTGTTCCACAATTTTAGGTGCTTCTTCAGTTTTTAAACCTTTGATAGTTTTGTAAGTCTTGGTAACTTTTTTCTGCCCATCTTTTCCTTCTTGGACAGTAACTCTTTCACCCTTTTTCAGTTGGTCATCTTCTTTAATAACTTCCTTAAATGGAATCTTTTCAAGACTTTCTTCTACAAGAGCTCCTTCAATTGGTTTTGTCCCACGACTTATTTTTTTAGTGACTGGTTCTTTGACGACAGTAGTTGTTGTATTTAAAACTTGGTCAGTCTCAACACCTTCGAGAGTCTTATAAGTCGTTTTGGTAATTTTACTGCCCTTTTCTCCATCTTGAACTACAGTTTCTTCATCCGTATATTTGGTTGGATCCTCGATAATTTCTGTCTTATAGTCAATCTCAGTAGTAGTTTCTTTCGTAACCGCGCCCTCAGTTACTTTGTACTCAGGTAACTGATCTTGTACAAGGGCTTGACCAGTTTTACCATCCTCTTGTGTACCTTTTGCTTCAACTGGAGTCTCTGGTAAGGTTGGTTGTGTTAAGGCTTGGCCTTCTTTGCCTTCCTCTTGGGTACCTTTTGCTTCAACTGGAGCCTCTGGAAGTTCTGGTTGTGTTAGAGCTTGACCTTCTTTTCCTCCCTCTTGGGTACCTTTTGCTTCAACTGGAGCCTCTGGTAAGGTTGGTTGCGTTAGAGCTTGGCCCTCTTTACCTGGTTCTTGAGTCCCTTTTGCTTCTACTGGAGCCTCTGGCAATTCAGGTTGCGTTAAGGATTGTCCTGTCTTACCTTCTTCTTGTGTACCTTTAGCTACTTGGTGACTTGGTTCAGCTTGTGGTACTGGAGTTGGAGCAGGTTGCACCTCTTTCTTCGTTCCGACTGCAATGACTTGCGACAAAGGATTTTGGACTACTTGGTCTTCGATGACTTCTCTAACTTCTTGACCGTTGACCATTGAAACTTTGCTTACAAGGCGACGCTGACCCTTTACTCCAGCTGTGACGATATGAGTCTGTCCTTCTGCTAGATTCGCATCTGGGCTTGTGATTGTTTCAAAAGGAATCTCCACCAAGCTCTCTTCCTGTATTGTCTGAGGCTTCTCAGAAACTGGTTTTTCTTCAATAGCAGGAGCAACTGGAGTCTCTACTACTGGATTCTCAACGATAGTTTCTGGAGCAACAGCAGGTCTTTCTTGAACGACTTCTGTTTTCTCGATTTCATTTGCATTTTGCTTTTCTACTGGAAACTGAGGCTGTTCTGCTGAATCTGGTCTTAATGGATGGAGTTCTGCTTCCTTGAAGTAGCCAATGTATTCATAGCCTTCGATGTGAATAATCCCTTCAGCCAAGCCTTCATGTGTAGAGGCTGAAATAGTTTGGTTATAAGAAAGCAATTCTTTATTTTCAAATGCGAATGTCCCATAAGGTACAAAAGTGCTAGCTCCTAGAGAACCAATCAAGAGAACACCTAGAACCTCTTTGCGACCTTTTTTGGACACCAAAAATACTGCTAGCGATGCCGTTGCCAAGCCAAGGCCAGCCAAGGCTAGTTCTTTACTTCCTGTGTAAGGAAGTTGTTGACTGTTAGTTGCCTTCTTGCGATAAACTACATAGAGAATATCATCATCTTGAAATTCTGTAGGAACCTCATGATGAATCAGAGCTTTTTCAGACTCGGTCAATTCCTGCTCCGCCAAATAACGGTAATGAACGCTATGAGCACCGCTGACTTCATTGGCATGCACCTTATCTACTGAAAGGGTACTAGCACCAAAAAGGAAGGCCCCGATTGCTACAGGACCTACCCCAACAGTTAGCTTACGAATCGAATATTTGGTGATTTTTTCTAGTTGTTGTTTTGTTTTTCTCATTCTCACGACTTTCTGATAGAATCTTGTGGATACTGCGCACGCGCACCTCCAATTAATTTTGGACGGCTAGCAAGAGCCGTTACATGGGCATGCCCAATTTCTCTCAAAAGAGGGCGAATCGGAACCTGAACATGCTTGACATGCATGCCAATTGCAGTGTCTCCGATATCCAATCCAGCATGAGCCTTGATAAATTCAACCTCGACTGGATCTTGCATAAACTTGAAGGCTGCCAACTGACCTGAACCTCCTGCATGAAGGGTAGGAAGGACACTGACCATTTCCAGACCAAACTGCTCTGCCACCTGACGTTCAACGACAAGGGCCCGATTGATATGTTCACAACCTTGAACAGCTAGATGAATTCCTTTTTCCTCTAAGATATCTAGGATGGTCTTCACAATGATTTCCCCAATTTCTTGGCTTGATTCCTTGCCAATCTGACCACCTATCACCTCACTAGAAGAAAGACCCAAAACAAAGATGGATCCTTGCTTCAAATTGGCCTTTTCTAATACATCTTTTACAATCTGGCTTGTTTCTCTTTGAATGTCTTTTTCCTTCATACTTGATACCTCTTTTGTCATTATCTATCATATCGTTTTTTCTACGTTTTAGCAAGATAGACAACCTAGAAAGCTTGCCCAATTACGCATAAAACTCCCAGAATTGACTGGGAGTTAGCTAGTTTCTATTCTATTTATGTATATTTCTACTATCGTTCCTTTTGAGGGAATAGAATCGATCTTCATTTGGTAATCTTCTCCAAAATGAAGTTTGAGCCGTTGATCAACATTTTGAAGACCAACCCCCCCACGTTTGAGTTGACTTTGACTACTATCGCCAGCATCTTGGAAACCAACCCCATCATCCTCAATGCGGATGACTAGTCCTGAATCCTGTTTCTGAACAGAAACTCTGATATGTCCCTGACCTTCTTTTTCCTTAATGCCATGGTAAAGAGCATTTTCTACTAAGGGTTGTAACACCAGCTTGGGCAAAACTAGCTTATCAAAGGCAGGATTTTCAACAATCTCGTATTCCAACTTGTCCCCATAACGTTGTTTCTGGATAAAGAGGTACTGGCGGACATGGTTGATTTCGTCAGACAGGGAAATCAAGTCCTTGCCTTGATTGAGCGCCAAGCGAAAGTAGGTCGCTAAGGACTTGGTCACCTGCACCACACGCTGACTATCCTGAAATTCAGCCATCCAAATGATGGTGTCCAAGGTATTATAAAGGAAATGCGGATTAATCTGGCTCGACAAGGCTTGAAGTTCATACTGACGGGTTGTTTCTTCCTGCCTGCGAATAGCTGCCATCAACTGATCAATCTGATCCAGCATGGCATTGAACTGACGAGTCACTTCTCTCAATTCATAGGCACCAGTTTCCTTGGCACGAAGATTCTGATTACCAGAAGCAATCTCCAGCATGGTGTCTCTCAAATCCTTCAAAGGAGCAATCCAACGTTTGAGACTGAACCAAACCAAGCAGAGACATGCAAGAAGAGATGTGACACTGGCCCCAAGCAAGGTCCACAAGAGCTGACTCCGAACTTGGTCTAACTTCTCCAACGAAGACACGCCTACAACCGTCCAATCAGTTCCTGCAATCTTTTCATGACTGACGTAGGATTTGTGATCTAGAGTATAGCCCTGACCTGTCTCAATATAGGGTTTCATGGCCTCCATTTCGCTAGACGAACTATAAACTGTATGTTGAGGATGATAAACAAATTCATGATTTTCATTGATGATAAAGGCAAAACCCTGCTGCCCCAACTGGAGTTGATTGAGATAGGCTTCCAGAGTTTCATAAGAAATATCCAAACGAAGCACGCCCAGATTAGCTCCCTTTGCATCAACAAGTTCTTGAGTGACAGAAATGACCCACTGACTATCTGATTTACGAGCTGGTGTCAAAACAGGCTTAGCTCCCTGATGAATGGCCTTTTGGTACCAGTCCTCAGCCATCATATCTGAGGAAGTTTTCATCTGCACACTGTCATCTGTAGAAATGACCTGACCGGATTTGGTCACCAGCACAACAGTTTTCAAATCCTGGTCTGCCTTTAAGATGGTTAAAAACAAATCTCGAATTCCCTTGACCTTGTCTTGACTGGGATTCTCAGCATAGGCTAGGACAGCCGTCTGCTGGGTCAAACTGGTAGAGGTGGTTTCTAATTTTTTGATATAAGACTGGATAAAGTGGCTAGTTTGACTGATAGTCGTTTGGCTATTGCCCTCAATGCTAGCCTCAATGGCTGAAGAACTAGATTGATAGTAGAAAGTCCCAACCAGAGCTAGGAGAATGAGAAAGACCAGAAAGATAGAAATAACCATTCTGACTAGGAGAGAAGAACGCTTCATCGACCTTCCCCCTTCTTAAACTGACGAGGTGTCACACCTGCAATCTGTTTAAAACGTTGGGTGAAATAGTTCATATCTTCAAAACCAACCTTCTCTGCTATCTCATAAATCTTCAGATCTGTAGTTAAAAGCAAGAGCTTGGCTTGTTTGACACGTTCTCTCACCAGATAATCCTGAAAAGGCAGGCCCAACTCTTTCTTAATCAAAGAACTCAGATAAGTCGGACTAAAGCCCAAGACACTGGCCAAGCTCTTTAAACTAAATTGACTATCAGCTAGATGAGACTGGATTTTCTGGGCCATGTTTCCTTCAAACTTATCGGTTAATAAATCTTGTAACTGCTCTTCTTTTTCTTCCTTGTCCAACTTTTGCTTGATTTTCCCCAGCATTTCCTCAATATCCTGACGAGAAAAAGGCTTAAGCAGGTAGTCATCCACACCGAGTTTGACAGCAGACAGGGCATAATCAAAATCATCGTAACCTGTCAAAAAAACTAGATGAACCTGAGAATAGGTTTCTCGAACCAGACTGGCCAACTGGATGCCATTTAGCTGAGGCATGTTGATATCGGTTAGAATGATATCTGGCACCTGCTTTTGTATCAATTCCCAAGCCTGTCTTCCATTTTCAGCTTGACCGATGATTTCCATATCGTAGGCTGCTACATTGACCAGCTTGGTCAAACCTTGTCTCACCAGATATTCATCTTCTACGATTAAGATTGTGTAGGTCATGCTTCTCTCCTTTGTCACTTACTAGTATCAGTATAGCAAAATTCTCCTCTAACTGCTTAGGAAAGCCCTCTTAATCGACATAATCTAGTAAATAAGCATAGCCTTTTTCTTCCATTTGGTCTTTAGGAATAAAGCGGATAGAAAGACTATTGATACAGTAGCGTAAGCCACCCTTGTCCTGTGGACCGTCCGTAAAGACATGGCCAAGGTGAGAATCTCCCACTCGACTTCTTACTTCCATGCGCGTCATATTGTAGGACTTATCTTCCTTGTAGGTCGCCACATCTGGGCTGATAGGTTGGGTGAAACTAGGCCAGCCACAACCAGACTCGAACTTGTCCTTTGATGAAAAGAGGGGTTCGCCAGTTGCCACATCCACATAAATACCGGATTCGAATTTATCCCAGTAGCGGTTTGAAAAAGCTCGTTCTGTTTGATTTTTCTGGGTAACTGCATACTCCTCGGGTGACAAGGTCTTTTTCAATTCCTCATCACTGGGTTTGGGATATTTGCTGGCATCGATGACAGGATAGGCCGCCTGATTAACATTGATATGGCAGTAGCCATTTGGATTTTTCTTTAGATAGTCTTGGTGGTAATCCTCTGCCACTACAAAATTCTTCAAGGCTTCCTTTTCAACTGCTAGAGGTTGATCGTATTTCTTAGCCACCTCATCAAAGACTTGGTTAATCACCTCTAAATCCTTGTCATCTGTGTAATAAACACCCGTACGGTACTGGGTTCCCACATCATTTCCTTGTTTATTTTTGCTGGTTGGATTGATAATGCGGAAGTAATGAAGCAGGATTTCTTTGAGAGAAATTTGATTAGCATCATAGGTAATATGGACAGTCTCTGCATGACCTGTTTGGTTAATCAATTCGTACTTGGTTGTTTCCCCTCTACCATTTGCATAGCCTGATACGGCATCTGTCACACCGGGAACGCGTGAGAAATATTCCTCAACTCCCCAGAAACATCCCCCAGCCAGATAAATTTCGTGCAAGTCTGCATCTTTACTCACTTCTGTTTTTTTCACTGTTTTTCCTCCTTGGCTAACTGCTGCTTTCTCAATTTGCGAGCTATCTGTCTGCCCTGCATTTCGCATCAATAGAAAATAGAAACCGGTTATGGCTAGGAAAAAAATCCCTGCCAAGACAAACAATTTTACTTTATCATTCATGACCTTTCTCTACCCCATTTCTTTCAATGTCTTTAAAATCATATCCTTATCCATAAAGCCTGGTTGTGTTTTGACCAGCTTGCCTTCCTTGTCTATAAAGGCTTGAGTTGGGTAAGAACGGACACCATAGCTTTCCAAAAGTTTACCTGACGGGTCAATTAGAACTGGAAAATTTTTATAATCCAAGCCCTTGTACCAATTCTTAAAGTCTGCTTCAGATTGTTCCCCCTTGTGTCCAGGAGAAACCACTGTCAAGACCACATAATCATCACCAGCATACTTAGCAATCTCATCCGTATCTGGAAGACTAGCTAGACAGATGGAACACCAAGAAGCCCAAAATTTGAGATAGACTTTCTTATCCTTATAATCAGACAAGCGGTAGGTCTTGCCATCTACTCCTGTCAATTCAAAATCAGCAACCGCCTGACCTTTAGTCGCAGTTTGCGAACTGACTTGTTCTGTTTTAGTTTGCTCCTTCATAGTAGATTCATCTGACATGTTTTTAGCCGAACAGGCTGCCAAGCAACAGATTGATCCGACTCCAAGGAGACATGTTTGCCATTTTTTCATTTCTTCTTCCTCTCTATTCAAATAATCTTGTCAAAATAGAAGCATTTCCCAAAAGCACCAAAATTCCCATTACGATTATGAGGAAACCACCCACTTTTTTGAGGGTTCCGAGGTAGGGATGTAGTTTTCGGAAATGTTTCAAAACATAGCTGGAGGCTAAGGCTAGAACCAAGAATGGTAGCGCTAGACCCAGCGTATAGATTAACATGAGACCAGCTCCCTGCCAAGCACCTGAGCCACCTGAAGCCGCTAAAGCCAAAACAGAGCCAAGAACCGGCCCCACACAAGGCGTCCAAGCAAAACTAAAGGTCAACCCCAGTAAAAATGCCTGACTATAGCCGTTACCCTTTTGCCCCTGTCTCTTTAATTGTAGCCTTCTTTCCTTGTAGAGTCCCTGAAAATGTAAGACTTCCATCTGGTGCAAGCCCAAGAGAATGATGACCGCACCCGTCACATACTGAAACCAAGAAGCATACAGCAAATTGCCTAAAAAACCAGCTCCATAGCCTAGTAAGATAAAAACAAAGGATATCCCTGCTATAAAGGCCAAAGTTCTCAATAGACTAACAAGTGAGATTGAATATTTTCCACTAGAAACCTGAGCACCATCTTCGTCATCCAACAAGACCCCTGCATAAACCGGTAACAAGGGTAAAATACAAGGAGAAAAGAAGGAAAGAATTCCAGCAAGAAAAACACTGATTAAAAAGATTATATTATCCATTGCCTTCCTCCATTCTTTGATTTGATAGGACTATTATAGCCCCAAAACTCAAGAAAAAACAGTGACAATGATAGGGAAAAATAGGAATTTAATCAGGTTATGTAAAAAATATTGCAAAAAAAGCCAGACAAGGTCTGACTTTGATGGAAACAGAAAAGAAAATCATCTGTCTTCTCTGCTTATCTGGTAATAAATAAGGTCCGCAACGTAGTCTTTTCTCTCCACACCATTGGCAATGGTTTTTAGATAAGACATTCCCGCTTTTTCCATCACACGACCTGAAGCTGGGTTAAGACTGGCGTAACGAGCTCTGACCTTTTGAAAACCTGCTTGAGTAAAACAAAAGTCTAACACAGCTTTCAAGGCCTCCGTCATCATACCACGATCCCAATAATCTTTTCCTAAAATATAGCCAATTTCACAAGAAGAATCGTTCTCATCCATCTCAACGATGCTGATATCTCCTATCACTTGCTCTGGGTTTTCTTTGAGACAAATAGCCCATTTGTAATAGTTGGGATTGGTATAGGATGAAACCCAATTTCGAATCGAGTTCCGAGTCACTTCAACATCAGGATGAGGATCCCAGGTGACATAGGTCAGATTCTCAGGAGACGAAGCCCAATTTTGAAACATGGCTTCCGCATCACTCTCCACAAATCTTCTCAAAATCAAACGTTCTGTCTGTATCATTTGCGTACCAATTGCTTTCATAATGTTACCTCGTTTTCTTATTTCTAGGCTCGGGCTAAAAAGGTCCCCCGGACCTTTTTACTCCCAAAAGTCATCAAATACGGTGATTGGTAGGTGGCGTTTGTGTTGGCCTTTATGCCACCAGTTTTCGATAGTCGCTTGGGCTTCTGGACTGATTGTTTTGCCTTCAAGGTAGTCATCAATTTCATTGTATGTGACTCCAAGTGCAACTTCGTCAGCAAGTCCAGGTTTGTCTTCTTCTAGGTCTGCTGTTGG
This sequence comes from Streptococcus sp. SM3, assembly GCF_027497875.1. Next base: position 50,908 of record NZ_JAJNSA010000004.1, read on the forward strand.
GATTTTTTCATAAAGGGCTGGGTCTGCACCAAGTTCCTTCAAGAGTTGTTTCCCTTGGCGTTTATTGAGGCGATAAAGAGGGAGAATATCTGCACCACCGTCACCAAACTTGGTAAAGAAACCTGTGATATTTTCCGCAGCATGGTCTGTTCCAATGACCGCTCCGCTATGGGCACCAGCCAGAGCATATTGGGCAATCATACGGCTACGTGCCTTAATATTCCCCTTGTTGAAGTCTGAAACAGGGCTTCCTGTCGCTTCAACTGCTGCTGTCATGGCGTCAGCTGATTCCTTAATATTAACCACCAAGCTGACATCTGGCTGGATAAAAGCGAGGGCTTTTTGAGCGTCTGCTTCATCGGCTTGTACTCCATAAGGCAGACGGACAGCGATAAATTTGTAGCTGTCATCGCCCGTTTCTGTTCGAAGTTCTTCCATGGCCAGTTGAGCAAACCGTCCTGCTAAGGTTGAGTCTTGTCCTCCAGAAATCCCTAGTACAAAAGTTTTTAGGAAGGGATGTTTTTTCAGGTATCTCTTTAAGAAATCAATGGAACGACGGATTTCTTCTTGGGCATCAATCACTGGTTTTACGCCCAATTCTTGGATAATCGTTTCTTGCAAACTCATTCTTCTTCTCCTTCACCAAGGGATTCCTTACGCATCTTATCAATCAAGTCCATCTTGTCTTGCCATACATCACGCGCCAAATCCACTGGATAATGTTGTGGATTAAGCACACGCTTGTACTCATCCCAAAGCTTGTCAAATTCCTTACGAGCATAAGCCTGAATCTCAGTCAAGCTAGGCAGATTGTAAATCAGCTTCCCGTCTTTGAAGATATCCACCAAGAGAGGAACAGCATCAAAATTACGAACGGTCTTCTTGATGTATGTATAAGTCGGATGGAACATCTTGATTTCAGTCATGTCGCTCACATCCACACCATCATAGGTAATGTAGTCGCCCTCTGACTTGCCTTTTTCACGACTGGTAATACGCCACACCTGCTTCTTACCTGGCGTCGACACTTTTTCAGCATTATTTGACAGCTTGATGGTATTGCGCATCTGGCCATTTTCATCTTCGATTGCAACAATCTTGTAAACTGCACCAAGAGCTGGCTGGTCATAGGCTGTAATCAGCTTGGTACCCACGCCCCAGACATCAATCTTGGCCTTTTGCATCTTGAGATTGAGGATAGTATTTTCGTCCAAATCATTAGAAGCATAAATCTTAGCCTCTGTAAAACCAGCCTCGTCCAATTGCTGACGGACTTTCTTGGAGATGTAGGCAATATCCCCAGAGTCAATCCGTACACCCATAAAGTTAATCTGGTCGCCTAGTTCACGCGCCACCTGAATGGCAGCGGGTACCCCAATGCGAAGGGTGTCATAGGTATCCACAAGAAAGACACAGTTTTTGTGGGTCGCAGCATAAGCCTTGAAAGCTTCATAATCATTGCCATAAACCTGCACCAAGGAATGGGCATGGGTCCCCAAGACAGGAATGTCAAAGAGTTTACCCGCACGCACGTTGCTGGTTCCATTGGCACCACCAATCACCGCTGCGCGTGTTCCCCAGATAGCCGCATCCACTTCTTGCGCACGACGTGTTCCAAATTCCATCAAGGGCTCATCTTCAATAACTGAACGAATACGAGCTGCCTTAGTCGCCACCAAGGTCTGGTAGTTGACGATATTCAAAAGGGCTGTTTCGACCAACTGACATTGGGCTAGAGGGCCTTCCACCTGCACAATCGGTTCATTAGCAAAAACCAAGTCCCCTTCTTGGGCAGAACGAACAGTCAACTCCAACTTGAAATTGCGGAGATAGTCCAAGAATGCCCCATGATAGCCTAGCGACTCCAAATAGGCAATATCACTATCTGAAAAACACAGGTCTTCAAGATAACTCACAATTCTTTCCAAACCTGCAAAAACTGCATAGCCATTCTTAAAAGGCTGCTGGCGGAAATACACCTCAAAGACCGCCTTTTTATTGTGAATTCCTTGGTCAAAGTAAACCTGCATCATGTTAATCTGGTACAAGTCCGTGTGCAATGTCAAACTATCATCTGGATACATACTTTTCCTACTTCCTTAGCTAGAAACCCATGAAAATTTTCAAGAACTTTCATGTATTCCAATAAATTAGTACTATTATAACACATTTTGGCTGGATTGAGAAAAGAGTAACAAGCTATTCTCCACTCTCCAGTTCATCCATATCTTGTTCAAACTTTTTCTGAGCCCATTCTCCATAACTTTTAAGGCCGAGATTACCGATAAAAACCCAAGGAAGATAAATCAGATAAGTAATGACCCAAGCAGATAAGTATTTAAGGTTCAAAGGATTGTGCTGATAAATTTCTATGTTAAATTGATAATTCTGCAACATCAAAAGAGTCGTAATAGCAAGAGTTACCAGCAAACACCCTAAAATTGTAAAATGAAAACGACTATAGTAGTTCACACCAAAATCTCGAGCACGGCCGAAAAAGTAAGAAGTTCCAATAATGATAATGATGAGAATCATTCTCGGATTAAAAAGACTTGGTGCTAATACTGCAATCATATAAGATAAAATCAAGAAAGCTATAGAGATATAGAAACTTTCAGCCCCCGCTTTATTGATCAGTTGTTCTTCTCTTTCGTCTAGTAATTGATAATAAAAAAATCTATTTTTCATCTTCTTCCTCCCAAAATAATTGATCCAAAGTTTTGCCTAAGCATCTGCAAATGGACTGGCAGAGGGAAAGACTGGGATTGTATTTCCCCGCCTCTATCAAACCAATAGTCTGGCGCGTCACCCCGACAGCCTCTGCCAGTTGACCTTGAGTTAAATCAAGCTCAACCCGAGCTAATTTTAATTTTAAATTTTTAGCCACCTACGTCCTCCTTATAGTTTTAATACTCATCTACTCTTAAGAAATCCAAAACCAACACAAGCTGTCAGCTATTTATTATAACCTCATTAATTAGCACTCCAATATTATCTTCAGCCGAAAATCAGTATGTTGGATTGTTTGAAATAAACTTCCTAGTTTGCTATTTGATTTTTTGTTTAGTATTAGCTTTAGTAGGGTCTTTTAAACGAGTTTTGATTGCTTGTATTTCTTGTTTAGTTGATTTCATATCACTATTATATAATGCTTTTGGAAATGAGTCTAGCATAAGACAAAAACGTGTACACAACAAGAGCAGGAGCATACTAAGATGACTGATTTTTTACTGTATTTTAGGTATGCAAAATAATACTAAATGAAACTAAAATGAATACTTCTTGCTTTTCTTGAGAGTGAAAAAGTACAATAAAATGATTGTAGTGATTACCACAAGATACTGACTAATAGACATCGTATTTGAAGCCACAAATACAGGTAAAGAATAAAAAGGAAGAAGTTCAATTGCTTTGATAAACAAATCATTACTAGTATTCATCATAATCGTATTTAATATATTAGGGATAAAGAGTAGTAAAGCTACTAAAATACCAAATACCAAGCCACTTTTCAATTTGTATAAATAGAAAATGTAAGATAATAGAAAATAAAATAGGACTAACAAAATTGTATTGACTACAATGGCTACTATAAAATCTAATCCTAACTCACCTGGAACACCCAATTTACTTACGATGACTAGTAGCACAATGCCATTCAAAGCATAAATAATGGAAACTGAGATGGCATATAGAAAATTAGACAAGACGTAAATCATCCGATTCTTCTGTTGATTATAAAACAAACTTATCGTATTGTGGGAAAAATCCCTGCTAATAACTCGGTTAGCATGTATAACAGCCATTAACATACCGAGCATAGCATAAAAGTTTGAAATATGCTTAATACCAAGCGATGTCCCTTGAGTCCTTAGAATAAAGAATGTAACTAGTATGGGCGGTATAAACGAGATAAGCAAACCGAGATATATTACGCCTGATGAATATAAATCTCTTATATTTTCCTTAAGAAAATTCAATTTATTTAATTTCATGATTATAACCTTCCTTTATTTTGAACGATTTAGATAAATATCTTTAAGCGTCTCTTTTTTAGTTTCAAAATCAACTACTTTAATAGAGTTTTCGTTAAAAAATTTAAAAAGCTCACTACTTTGAATATTCCCAGACATAGTAATTCTCAGTTCCTCTTCCTGAACAATATCCCCAAATTCTTGTTTGGTAAGGAAAATGTCTTTATCTGTAGCTGATGAAAAAGCTATCTCAAACAAGCAATTATGTCTATCTTTTCCTACTTTTTGGAATGTCAAAAGCCCGTTCTCCAAGAAAAGGACCCTCTCACAAATTTCTTCAATATCTTCTAATTTATGACTCGATATTAAAATTCCCACATTTTCATGTAAAGCTAAGTTTTTTAGAACTGCTAAAACTATTTGTGATGATTCAATATCTAAACCATTAGTCGGTTCATCTAAAATCAATATATCAGGTTCCGTAACGAGAGTTAGAAGCAAAGCTAATTTTTGTTTTGTACCTAAAGAATAGGTCTTTACTTTTTTATTAATAGACTGAGTCAAATCTAACTCTTGGATCAAACTTCCAAATCTTTCTTTATTGTAGTCAACACCATATAAATTTGACAAATATTTTAAATTCTCTAAACCTGTTTTAGATAAAAATAATTTTGGTTCTTCGATTAAATACCCAACATTATCACTACTTATAATATTCCCTGAAGTCGGTTGATTATTCTGAACAAGAATTTTCATCAATGTACTCTTGCCAACTCCGTTTCTCCCTACTAGACCAACAATTTCACCCTTATTAAGTGCAAAATTTATATCTTTGAGAATGATTGAATGAGCATAATGCTTACTTACATTTATAACTTCCATTTTTTATTCCTCCATTAACATTCTTGGTTTTCTCTTTGATTCTCATTAATTTTAAAAAGTTGCGCCTCTTTTTAACAACATTATATCATATATCTAACTTAATGCAATATATAAATGTCATTTTGTAAAATTTTATTAACAAAAAACTCTCTACCACCTAAATGATAGAGAGTTTTCTGCTTATTCAATTTTCTCAAAACATCTACAGCATCGTAGGATTTCACATCTAATGTCTTAGCTACGACTGTATTGTCCTCAATATCGTCTAGAAAGACACAATTTGTAGATTATAACTGCTACTTATCGATAGTTACTCATATCCATTAGTCCACCTCCATACTTATGTCAAGCCCCCTCTTTACTTTATGATTTCATATTCTCCTTACAAATCTTTTTGGTAATAAAATCTTTTTCCTGTGTAGGGATAGTCTTGTAAGGTAAAAACTTCCTTGTAGCCATGCATTTTATAAAAATCTGGAGCTTGAAACTGGTAAGTATTGACAAAAGCAAAACGACAGTTTCGATTCTTAGCTTCAGTTTCTGCTTGCTGCAATAGGTTTGAACCGAGTCCTTGCCCTCTCAGTTCTTCTTTTACAAATAAATACTCGATTTCTAGCCAATTTCCAAAAGTCTCTGCTATCAAACCTGCCATGAGATTGCCCTTTTCATCTTCGACATAAAGATTAAGTGGCTCACTTTCAGCCTCTTCTCTTTTTGAACGGTTATAAACACGAATCAGATTCCCTATTTCTTGTGATTTATGGGATTCTTTATTTTCCAATCTAAAGTACATCTAAACCTCCTCGAAAACTGATACAGCTTGATTATAGTCTTATTTCAATAGACTGTCAAACTAGCAAAAACCCACCAACCGGAGTTGATGAGTTTCAAATCTATTTTCTAAATTTCCACTGGCTGTAAATCCCAAAACCGATAATCCAGATAGCTGAACCGATTGCTCCGACAAATGTAGACTCTTGTAAAAAGAGAGTTACAAAGACAAAGGCAAAGAAGAGCATGGTTAAGGGATTTAGGAAACGATAATGGGGCATGAGATAGCCGTCCGCCATAAAGTCCTGTGACTTGCGGTATTTAAGGTGAGCCACCATAATCAAGATATAAATGGCGATATAGACACCTGATGATGATGCCGTAATCAAGGCAAAGGCATCCGACACACCTGGCAAGATGTTGATAAAGGCTGCTAGGGCAATCAAGATTGCTGAGGCAATGATGGCATTTTGTGGCACGTTGTGGCGAGAGAGAGTATCTGCCTTAATTGCTTTTAGGAAGCGATTTGGCGAATCATGGGCAATCTGATACAAATGACGACCTGTTGAGTAGAGAGTTGAGTTAAGGGCAGATGCTGCTGACGTCAAGACGACAAAGTTAATCAAGGCTGCTGCCCACTTGACACCTGCCAATTCAAATACTGTAACAAAGGGAGAATCAGCCGATGCAAGTTCACGCCACGGAATGATAGCCATGATGGCTAAGAGAGCACCTCCATAGAAAAAGGCGATACGCAAAGGAATTTCCTTAACGGCTTTTGGCAAGACCTGACGTGGATTTTTTGTTTCTGAAGTCGTTACCCCGATAAACTCAATCATGAGATAGGCAAAGAAAACCATCTGGAAGGCCATGACAAAGTTAACTCCACCATTAGGAAATAGTGAGAAATTGTCGGCGATATTAGCCAAACTTGCTACTCCATGTGGTGTCTTAAAGCCTGTCAAGACCATAAAGACTCCTGTGGCAATCATAGCTAAAATAGCCACAATCTTGACCATAGCAAACCAAAACTCAACTTCCCCAAAAAGTTTCACCGCAATCAAATTGACCAAGGCTAGAATAGTCAAAAATCCAATCTCAATCATCCAACTTGGCCAGCTAGGGAACCAAAACTGGACGTAGTGAGAGATGGCTGTAATTTCCGCCATACCGATAAAGACAACGGATAGCCAGTAGGACCAAACTGAGAAATAACCCCAGCCCTTACCCAAATGGCGCGTGATAAAGTTGATAAAGGTATGTTGCTCAGGGTCTTGGTAGAGCATTTCTCCAACCGCACGCATCATGAGGAACATGAAGGCCCCTGTAATCATATAAATCAGTACAATGGAAGGACCTGTTAGGCTGATAGAGCGCCCCGCTCCCAAAAAGAGTCCTGTTCCGATTGTTCCCGCAATGGCCATAACCTGCACGTGACGATTGGTCAGACCACGCTCCATCTTATTTTTTTTCTTCTTTGAACTCATAACGTCTCCAATTCAATTTAAAATGGAAAAAGGAGTGAGTGAAGCGCACTGCCTCCTCACTCCTTTTTTTTATTTTTAGGCTGTTTTTTCAACCTTCAAGATTTTTACATCATAGCTACCAACAGGTGTTTCAATAGTTGCTGTATCACCTGTTTTCTTACCAATCAAGGCTTGTCCAATTGGGCTTTCATTTGAAACCTTACCTGCAAAGGCATCTGCACCCGCTGAACCTACGATAATATAAACTTCTTCTTCGTCCTCACCAATTTCTTGAATAGTGACTGTTTTACCAATCGCTACTTCATCATCGGCAACTGAGTCGCTATTGACGATTTCAGCATAACGGATTTTTGTTTCCAAGCTAGAGATTTGTCCTTCAACAAAGGCTTGTTCATCCTTAGCCGCTTCGTATTCACTGTTTTCTGAAAGGTCACCATATGAACGAGCAATCTTTATGCGTTCTACCACTTCTGGTCGGCGGACCAATTTCAATTCTTCTAATTCTTTTTCAAGTTTTTCCTTTTCCGCAAGGGTCATAGGATATGTTTTTTCTGCCATTTTTCTCAACTTTCTTTCGATAGTATTGAATCTCTATCTGAGATTCTCATTTTTGTAGTCTTAGTTTGAACTACTATTTTGAGTAAGCTTGCTATTGACGTGTTCAGCTACATTACGATCATGTTCTTCCTGTGTCACTGCGTAATAGACTTTACCATCTGTAACATTGGCTACAAAGTAAAGGTTCTCACTCTTTGTTTGGTTGATACTTGCTTCAATCGCGTCCTGACTTGGACTATCTACTGGACCAGGCATCAAACCAGGTTTTGTATAAACATTGTATGGTGAATTAATCGATGTATCAATTCCAGCATCGTCTGCTAGGCTAATATTTTGGCCAAGTTTCCCTTGGGCATACAAGATTGCAATATTGCTTTGAAGTGGCATTCCAAGATTCAAGCGGTTGTAGAAAACACCTGCAATCAACTTACGATCTTCAGTCTTAGCACCTTCTTTTTCAACAAGTGACGCAATTGTTAGCAATTCATTAACTGTCAAGTTTTTAGACTTAATTGCACTGTAGTGCGGAGTCAAGGTCTTATCCATGGCTGCCAACATCTCATCAATCAAACTTTCAATAGTTGTGCTTTCCTTGATAGAGTAGGTCGCTGGGAAAAGATAACCTTCCAAACGGTAACGAGCTCCACTTTCTTTCGTTGGCAAGCTTTCAAGTAGGTTTGGATATTTAGCAACTTCTTGACTGATAAAGTTGTCATCTTGCACTTTAGCCAAGAAAGCTTCCGCTGTCAAAGGTTCTTTAAATTCACCTTGTAATTGGCCTACAGCTTGGGCAATTTGATCAATGGTATATCCTTCTGGAATGGTCAAATCTGCAAGTGATGGTTCTTGAGGTTCAGGAGTACCACCTTTTTGGAGTTCCTTAATGATATCCTCTGTACTCATGCTCTTTTGCAAATTATAATATCCAGCCTTCAAATCTGAATAATTCTTATATTTTGCATAGAAAGCAAAAATCACACCGTGTTTAATCACACCAGAATGCTCAAGAGTTGATCCGATTTCTTGGACATTTGATCCCTCTGGGATTTGAACCGTTACATATTCCTTAGAATTTGCATCAACTGGTAATAAAGATGATTGAACATACTGGTAACCGAAGTAACCACCTGCCGAAATCAAGACAAGGAAAATCAGTAGAGAAATGAAGAATGCCTTCAAATGTGATTTTTTCTTCTTAACTGGTTTAACTGTCTCACGGCGACTACGTCTAGGAACTGAACCTAGGCTATCTGTCGATTCAGCTGACTCAGATAGCTCATTATCCACTGCAGGAGTACTAACTTCTTCCTGTTGTCTACTTGTTTTATACGACACCGCAACCTTTGTTGGAATCTCGTTAAATTCTTTGTCTTCGTTAAGTTTTACAGGTTCTACTTTTGGTTGAACTGGCTCGAAAATAGGCTCTACTGGTTCAACTACAGGCTCAGCAGCCGCTTCAACTTTAGATTCTGCAACTTCTTCATTTGCTGCAATTTCATCCGAAATATCATTTGAACGTAACGGAACACTAGGAGCATTCTTTAATATTTGATCCACAACAGAAAGAGAATTAGCCATCAACTCTTCTGCTGAAGGTTCATGTTCCTGAGTTGAAGGAACTACTGAATCTTCTTGAGATGAAGGAGTTTCAAAACTTGTAATCTCGTTTTCTTGCTCACTTCTATCTTGTTTTTTTACTCTCTCTAAATCACGTAAAATTTGCTCTTTAAAGCTTAATTTTTCGTCTTCTCTTGTTTTTTCACTCAAAAGTTTATCCTCCTTGTTGACAATCCATAATATTATATCTTAAAAACGAAAGAAAAGCAACCTAGCATGCTTTTCTCGCTTATTTTTTAGCTTCCCAGACCATATCATACCAGGTTTCCCCTGCAAAGGTTGATTGGGACTGGCCTTCATTGACAAATCCATGTTTTTCGTAGTAGGAGATGAGATAGTCATGACAGGTTAGGTTAATACCTTCTCTTTCGTGTTCAAGAGCCAACTCTTTCAAGGCTATTAGTAATTTCTGACCAAGTCCACGGCCCTGTGCTTCCTTGGCAATAGAGAGACAGGTCACAGAGATATAGCCACCCCGTTCATGACTATAGTCTTTTATGTCTTCTGTAAAAGACTGGTCTTGCAGATAGCGGTGAGGGGCAACTGGCCCTTCTATATACCCCATGATTCTGCCCTCTTTTTCTGCAACCAGAAAGGAGGTCTGAATTTCTCGCAAATGTGCCTCAAAGACAGATCGAGGAATAGCTTCTTCTACCGAGAAATTCTCTAGTTCAATCTCAACAATCCGATCCAAATCTTCTAATTTTGCTTGTCTGATCTTCATTGTACCTCCAGATAAAAAGGATTAAACCAAATCATACTATAACCCTGGCTAGCTGCATAAAGGGAAGTTTCTTCATCAATAAAACCGTTCATTTCAAAATAGGATAGCAACTCATCCGGACTCTTCAAACGAATCCCTTTATAATCCAGCTCAACTGCCACCTCTTTCAAAGCCGCAAGAAGAAGCGTGCCCAATCCCTGTCTCTGATGGACAGACTCAATGACTAAAGAATGTACTTTTAGACATTGCGGATTGTCTAACTGGGGACTTGATAGAATATAGCCCAGAAGCTGATTTTCATCCCTAGCTAGAAGAAAGGTATCCGCACACTTACGGATACTTTCTTCTAAAATATGGGAAGGTTGCTGCTTTTCAGCTGGATAAGACGACGTTTGAAGTGTCTCTATCTCAGCCAAATCAGACTTACTTGCCTGAATGATCTTAATTGGAATTTCCATAAGAATATCCTACTGAACATTGCTTGTCAAGTTGGACAAAAGACGCTCGAATGAATACTCATAGGTTTGGATATCTCCTGCTCCCATAAAGACATAGACAGCATTATCATGGTCTAGGAGTGGAGAAACATTTTCAACAGTGATCACTTGGTGTTTCTTATTGATTTTATTAGCTAGGTCTTCTACCTTAACATCACCATGGTCTACTTCACGAGCAGATCCATAAATTTGGGCTAGATAAACAGCATCCGCTTGGTTCAAAGCGTGGGCAAATTCGTCCAACAAAGCGATTGTTCTTGTAAAAGTATGCGGTTGGAAGACTGCAACAATTTCCTTGCTTGGGTATTTCTGACGAGCTGCATCCAAGGTTGCAATAATTTCTGTTGGATGATGGGCAAAGTCATCGATAATCACCGTGTCATTGACAATTTTCTCAGTGAAACGACGCTTAACACCAGCAAAAGTTTTCAGGTGTTCACGCACCAAGTTCAAATCAAATCCTGCTGTGTAAAGAAGACCAATAACGGCTGTCGCATTCATGATATTGTGACGACCAAAGGTTGGAATGTGGAATTGCCCCAATTCTTGACCACGGAAATGAACTGTGAAGGTTGAACCAGTTGTTGAACGAAGAAGATCACTAGCTACAAAGTCATTACCTTCTGCTTCAAAACCATAATAATAAATTGGTGCATCAGACGTAATCTTACGTAACTCAGCATCTTCACCGTAGATAAACAAACCTTTGGTAATTTGTTTAGCATAGTCGTTAAAGGCATTGAAAACATCCTCTAGACTTGTGAAGTAGTCTGGATGGTCAAAGTCAATGTTGGTGATGATAGAGTATTCTGGGTGGTAAGGCATGAAATGACGCTCATATTCGTCAGATTCAAAGACAAAATATTTGGCATTGGCTGAACCACGACCTGTCCCGTCTCCAATCAAGAAGCTAGTATCTGTGATATGAGACAAGACATGAGACAACATACCTGTCGTTGAAGTTTTTCCGTGCGCTCCAGCAACTCCCATGCTAACAAAGTCGCGCATAAAGCTACCTAGGAACTCATGGTAACGTTTGTAGCTAATGCCATTTTGGTCCGCATAGGCAATTTCGACGTTGTTATCTGGACGAAAGGCATTTCCAGCGATAATTTCCATATCACCGTCTAGATTCTTTTCATCAAAAGGAAGAATGGTAATTCCTGCCTGCTCAAGACCACGTTGAGTAAAGTAGTACTTTTCAACATCTGAACCCTGTACCTTATGCCCCATTTGGTGCAACATCAAGGCCAAGGCACTCATACCTGATCCCTTAATTCCGATAAAATGATATGTCTTTGACATGTTTTCTCCCCTATTCCGTAATTCTTGTCAGATTCAACTCTTGGGCCACCTGACGTTCTTGTTCTTTTTGTTGATTCTTTTTATTGTAGATTTGGCTCTTCTTCAGAAAATCATAGTTGTTTTTCTTTGGGTCTGAAGTTTCTTTTGGCTCAGCTTGAGTCGAAATATTGTTCACTTCTTCCGCCAAGATGTAATGAGACTGGGTCAATTTTTGACTATATTTAACAAATTCACCAGGATTTTCCTTTTGGAAAGGCGCAGTAGGTTGATTGCCTTGTCTATCCAAACGTTGCTGAGAAGGGCGCCTTGTAGGAGTAATATCCTTAGTCAGATAACTTGCTGAGCGTTTCTTTTTCAAGTCCGCACGCGCTTCTTCACGTGCAACCTCCGCATAGCTTTTTCCTTCTTTTTTAACTCCTAAACCAAACTTCTTAGGTTTCTCTACTGGCTTTTCAATCGGTTTTGCTGGTCTTTCTTCAGTAATAGGGGCCCACTCCAGATAATTCTTATCACGGTATTCTCCCTTGATATTACTGATAAAGTCAGATTCATCATATAGGTCCATAACCGGCATCTCAGTCAGCATGACCTCATCATCTGACACCAATGGAAATCGTTCTTCTCTCATTTTCTATTTCCTTTCAACACTTCATTATAGCGTATTGTCTTGATTTTTCAAGTGTTGGCTTCAGAAATTCCCAAAATTTCTCTAATTTCTGCTAGGGTCAGACTGCCACGTGACTCTGTGCCGTCCAATACTTGTGACACCAGATGTTTCTTTTGTTCTTGGAGTTCCTGAATTTTTTCTTCAATGGTTCCCCTGGTCACTAAGCGATAAACCTCAACCGTTTCTTCCTGCCCCATCCGATGGGCACGGCCAATAGCTTGCGCTTCCACCGCAGGATTCCACCAAAGGTCAACCAAAATAACCGTATCAGCACCTGTCAGATTCAGACCGACACCACCAGCCTTGAGGGAAATCAGAAAGGCATCTCTTTCCCCTTGGTTAAAGGCTTTAGTCATGTCTTGTCTTTCTATGGCTGGGGTTGAACCCGTAATTTTAAAGGATGTCAAGCCCAAGTCTGGCAGTTCTTGTTCAATTTTCTCCAACATTCCCTTGAACTGCGAGAAAATCAAGACACGGTGTCCGCCGTCTGCCACCTGTACCAGCAGGTCTCGGAGACTATCCAGTTTACCACTGGCACCCTGATAATCCTCCATAAAGAGGGCAGGGGTGTCACAGATTTGGCGCAAGCGCATCAGACCAGACAAGATTTCCACCCGACTTCGCTGGAATTCCTGATCTGACACTTGAGCCAGACGGTCTCGCATCTGTTGCAACTGAGCTAGGTAAATAGCCTTTTGCTGGTCTTCCAGTTCATTCTTGTAAACCACTTCAATCAAGTCTGGTAATTCAGTCAGCACTTCTTCTTTCTTGCGCCTCATAACGAAAGGTTTGATAAACTGAGCAACGCGCTCAGCTGGTAATTTCATAAATTCTTTCTTGCTTGGCAAGAGTCCTGGCATGACGATTTGGAAAATAGACCACAACTCACCCAGATGGTTTTCAATAGGAGTTCCTGACAAGGCAAAGACTGACGGCACCACAAATTGTCTCAAGGTCTGGGCAATCTTAGTTTGGGAATTTTTCATGACCTGAGCTTCATCTAAGAAAAGGAAGTCAAAGGCCATCCCCTGATAAAGATCACTATCCTGACGGAAGGTAGCATAGCTCGTCACATAGATTTGATGGCTCTCGGCAAGAATCTCCTCACGACTAGCTTTCAAACCATGAACAACAACCACATCCAACTGTGGAGCAAATTTCTGAAATTCATCTGCCCAGTTGTAAATCAAACCCGACGGAGCTAAAATCAAAACCCGACTTTCTTTTGTCACTTGACTGGTCAAAAAAGCAATGGTCTGAAGGGTTTTCCCCAATCCCATATCATCAGCCAAAATCCCACCAAAACCATAATGATGGAGCATTTGCAGCCAGCCAATTCCCTTTTCCTGATAATCTCGTAAATCAGCCTGAACCTGAGTTGCTTGCAAAGGAAAGTCCTCTGGATGCGTCAAATCCTGGGCCAGATTCTGGAATTCTTGTGAAAAAGAAACACGATCTCGTCCTTCAAAGAGATGGGCTAAACTATAAGCCAAAGATTTTCGAGCCTGCAAGGCCCCATCTTTTAATTCAAACTGCCCCAGTTCCTGTAGATTTTGGCGAATTTTCTTGGTTTCTTCATCGAAAAAGTAGACTTGATTGGACGCACCAATGTAAAAATCTTGATTGGCAACCAAGGCCTGCATGGCTTGGTCAATTTCCTCTTGGGCAATATCTTGAAAATCAAACTGGATTTCCAAGAGACCTCCCTTGGAAGCAATCTGCACTTGAGGGCTTGCTAGGCTATAAATTTCTTCTAGCTTGTCTGATAGATCAACATTCCCGAGTTTTTCAAAAACTGGAATGATGTCATGGAAGAAATGATAAACAGACTCGGCTTTTAAGGCCTGACGCCAAGATTGAAAGTCTGCTTCAAATCCAGCTGCCAAACAGACTTGGAAAACTCTTTCTTCTAAGTCAGCATCACTCGAAAAAGGTAATTCTTCTAGCTCTTGTCGGCTAGATACCTTCCTGTCTCCATAATCAAACTGAATTTCTAAACGAATCCGATTGTCTTCTTCCCTATCAAAGTAAAAAGAGGGTTCAAAAGTTTTGATATGTAGACGTTCTGGAGCTGAAACGGTCCCCATCTGGCTAAAAAGAGTTAAACAGGAAGCCAATTTATCGCGGTCACTGCTATCAAATTGCAAGTATTTCTTTCCATGCTGATCCAAAGGCAACGCTTTGATTTCCTTGAGAAGACGTATCTGCTGGTCTGTTAGAAAATAAACCTGTCCTTTATGGAAAAGTACGGCTCCCTGATAAAAGACATTGACTCTAGGACTCTCACTGATTTCCATTTCAAAATAATCCGAGTATTCTTTTACTATAAAGGCAAATAGATTAGCACCCGCATGCAAATCCTGAAAAATCAGGGTTTGGTAGCTATCTACTTGATGGTCAAATTGAAAATGCGGCAAGGTCATCAGTAAATTCACACCCTGCTCAAAAAAGGTCAGAGGAAAAAAGAGATGCCGACCCTGGTTTTGGAAAAAAAGATCTGGACTAAGTCCTTCCTCCGTTAGTCCCCGCAAGAAAGTCAGAAGTTCTTGACTTTCTTCATTAAAGGCTTCCCAAGACAGAGATTCCTCATAAGTTTTTCCAATCATATAAGGTTTTCTCTTCTCGACGACTTTTAAAAAGAGCGGAATATCCCGAATGACATAGTATTTTTGACTATTGGTTTGCCCGATTCTCAGAGTCCACAAGATACGATTGGTTCCTGCTTCCACTTGTCCCACAGCCGATAATTCATAGGCACGTTCTGCTTTTGGAGACAAGATTCGGTCCAAAAATTTACCACCCAAGGTCACCTTGGTTTCAACGGCTTCTTTTTCTTCATGACCTTCTTCAAGACCCTGCAAGATTTCTTGGCCACGCTCATCATTTTTCAAAAAATGCTCCAGAGCTGCCAAATGCACACAGTAGCCCCTCTTTTGGAAAAAATCGCAGGCACAAAAAACCAAATCATCCTCTAAACTATAGCGCAGTTCTTCTTCTGCGACGCGAGCGTAGAGCCGATTGTTCTTTTCCTTGATGATGTCAACTTTACCAGTTTCATAAAGGGCAACGCCTTCGATACGGACTTTCCCCGGAATCAATTTAGCCATATTTTTACCTTTACCTTATCTTTTTATTATACCATATTTTCCCCTATGAAAATAGCCTTCTAAGGATACTTTTCTCCTAGAAGGCTGGATTTTTAAAGTTTAGCAAAAGTGGTCACGATGCGTTGGCAAACCTCTTCTAGTACTGACTTCGGCATAGCTACATTGAGACGGGCATGGAGACTCCCTTCCTCTCCAAAATCCAAACCACGGTTGAGGATAACCTTGGCTTCATTTCTCAACAGCTCTTGCAATCTTTCATCAGTCAGGTCATAGGCTGAAAAATCAAGCCAAATCAAGTAGGTTCCTTGCGGTTTCATAACCTTGATTTTAGTCTCTTTTCCAAATAGTTCTACCACATAATTGATGTGGTCTTCAAAGACTTGCTTGAGTTCCTCTAACCAATCCTTCCCATAGCGATAAGCAGCTTCTGTCGCCAAATAACCCAAGCCTGAAATTTCATGCTGGTTATTGGCCAACTGGCGTTTCTGGTATGCCACTCGCAACTTAGGATTTTCAATGACTGCATAGGAATTTTTTGTTCCAGCGATGTTAAAGGTTTTAGTGGCACTACTCAAGACGATAGCAAAATCTTTGAAGGCAGGATCAATGGTATTGAAGGAATGATGCTTGTGACCAAAGAGGGCCAAATCTTGGTGAATCTCATCTGAAACCAAGAAAACACCGTGTTTTTGGCAGAGTTGGCCAATCTTCTCCAACACTTCTTTTTCCCAAACACGTCCACCAGGATTGTGAGGATTGCAGAGAATATAAAGTTTGACATCCTCTTCCACCAAATCCTTTTCAAGTTGATCAAAGTCGATCTCAAACAGACCATCCTTTTCCACCAAAGAATTGCTAATCAATCTACGGTTGTTCAATCTGACACTGCGAGCAAAAGGTGGGTAGACAGGCGTGTTAATCAAAATCGCCTCGCCTTCTTTTGTAAAGGCTTGAATAGCTGTTGAGATGGCTGGTACCACACCCTCGATAAAGACAAGAGCCTCTTTGTCAAAGTGGTAACCGTGTTGTGTGGCTTCCCACTTTTGAACTTCCTTAATTAACTCTTCACTGGCATAGGTATAGCCATAAACCAGTTGATCAGCGTAAGTTTGCACAGCTTGGCGGATTTCAGGCAAGACTACAAAGTCCATATCCGCTATCCAAGCTGGTAGGACTTCACTATCCGTTTCTGCTTCTTTCCATTTATAGGTATGGTGCCCTAAACGATTGGGCAGGCTTGTAAAATCATATTTTCCCATCTTTATCTTATCCTTCTAAGGCTTGGCGCAAATCTGCAATCAAATCTCTAGCATCCTCAATCCCAATTGACAAACGCAAGAGGTCATCTGTCAAACCATAAGAATGGCGCACTTCTGCTGGAATATCAGCGTGAGTTTGCGTCGTTGGATAAGTAATGAGACTTTCTACCCCACCTAAACTTTCCGCAAAAGAGAAGACCTTGAGGCTGTTCAAAATATGTGGAATGCGTGTTTCATCGGCTACTTTAAAGGAAATCATGCCTCCACGACCAGTGTAGAGAACTTCCTTAACTGCTGGAGAATCCTTCAAAAAGGCAACCACTTCTTGGGCGTTAGCTGTTGAGCGCTCCATACGAAGAGACAAGGTCTTGAGACCACGAATCAATTGATAACTGTCAAATGGAGACAAGACTGCCCCTGTCGTATTAAGATTGTAAAAGAGCTTCTCGTATAGTTCTAAACTATTGGTCACAACCACTCCAGCCAAGACATCATTGTGACCTGCTAGATACTTGGTTGCTGAATGAAGAACGATATCCGCTCCATCTTCAATCGGACGTTGGTAGATAGGGCTGTAGAAGGTATTGTCCACCACCACTTTGGCACCTTTAGCATGAGCTAATTTTGCTAGTTTTTCGATATCAAATTCCAACATCAAGGGATTGGTTGGGGTTTCGATATAGAGAACATCCACATCCTTTTCTAACTCGGCAATCAACTCTTCTTCTGTATTGGCATAGGTAAAATGGAAACGGCCTTCTTGCTCCACTTGGTTGAACCAGCGGAAAGAACCACCATAAAGGTCACGGACAGCCAAGACCTTACTTCCTACTGGAAAGACGCTAAAGGCCAGTACAATAGCTGACATACCTGAGCTAGTCGCTAGGGCATAGTCTGCTGACTCAATAGCCGCCAAGACTTCTTCCGCCTTACTGCGAGTTGGGTTTTTGGTGCGCGTATAGTCAAATCCAGTAGACTGACCAAACTCTGGGTGCTGATAAGTCGTCGAAAAATGAATCGGTGTCACCAAAGCTCCTGTCGCTTCATCTGATTTGATACCCGCCTGGGCCAAAATTGTGTTAATGTGTAATTCCTTGCTCATACAATACCTCCAAATCTATAGTAACTATTGTACCACTTATTTTCATCAACTCATTTTCTTCTTTTCAAGAGCTAGTTATAGTTTCAAACTATATACTTATAGAGTAAAGCTAAAAAGAATCCAGAAAAGCTTCTAGATTCTTTTGTGACGATGATTGCTAGGCCTTACTTAGACTGAAAGAAATCGTGTTGGGCTAAATAGTCATAATGCTCTTTATTAAATTGATATTGACCCACATGCTGACCAATCTGACCGACATCCACGGAAAAAATATAGTCTTCATTTTGATAATGCCAATTAAATCTAACTGTATTCAAGACTGTCTGATAAGTAAAATCTTTAACATCATCCCAAGACATCTCAAAGACTTGATTAGAACGATTTTCAGTTACATCACTGATGTCCATCAAGTAGATTCCCT